>JBFYNT010000201.1:0-9923 GCA_041304225.1 Candidatus Aminicenantota bacterium | reverse complement strand
CTTTTCGAGCTCGGTCTTGGCCGTGGAAAAGCCGTTGTCGCCGGCCTCCTCGACGGACTCTTCGCCGTGCCCTTCGAGGAAGTAGACGACCTTCTTTTGGGCCCGGGTGGCCTTGATCAGGGCGTTGGTCAGGTCCTCCTCCGAGGTCGTCGTGATCCGGCCTTCCTTGTCTCCGGCTTCGATGATCGTGGTCCCGTCCTGGGTGACGTCGTAGCGCTTGACCAGCCCGGGGTTCTTGTCCGGATCGATGAACTCATAGTGGACCCGGGAGGAGTGATAGGCGTAGAGCTTGAGCAGGTTATCCATGGCGGTCCGGCCGTAATTGCCCTCGCGGAAGAAGCCCTTGAAAGCGACGTCGGCCTTGAGGCCCTCGAGCACGGTGACCGACTGGTCGGACAGGCTGTGGAGCTTGCCCGCGGTGAAGTCCTTCCGGTAGTCGTGCTTCGAGACGAAGTAGTTGGCCAGGACCAGGATGGCCAGGACGAGGACGACGATGAGCAGGAGGTTGCCCGAATAGAGGAAGGACTTGCGGGTGAACGACCGCTTGAGCGCGTCCCGGTTGAGGACGACGTGGGCCGCGAGGGCGGCCAGGCCCAGCGCGCCGAGGATGAGGATGACCGTGTTCCGGTAGGGCCAGACCGTGGCCACGGCGAGGGCCGCGACGATGAGCCCGGCCGCGACGAGGTTCAGGTTCTTTTTCAGCTTATCCATGGGATCACCTCCAACGCCTCGACTGCAGGACCGAATGGGCCAGGAAGAGGCCGAAGACCGACAGGCTCAGGAAGTAAACGGCATCCTTGAGGCCCAAGATGCCCTTGGCCATGTCCTCGAAGTGCTGGGAGAACGACAAGTAACCGACGACGCCCTGCCAGGCCCCGCTGCCGATCTGGGAGAGCCAGTTGAGGATGAGGAAGAGGAGCAGGGTCAGGAAGGTCAGGATGGCGGCCACGATCTGGTTCTCGGTCAGGGCCGAGAAGAAGAGCCCGACGGCCAGGGCGGCGGCGCCGAGCAGGAACAGCCCGAGGTAGCCGGTCAGCCAGGGCGCGAGCTCGGGATTGCCGAAGGCGAAGGCGAAGAGCGAGAGGCCCGCCGTCAGCCCGAGCATGACGGCCAGCATGAACAGGGCGGCCAGGTACTTGCCCAGGACGATCTGGCCGACCGTCAAAGGCGAGGTGTAGAGGAGCTCATCGGTGCCGTTCCTCTTCTCTTCGGCCAGCAGGCGCATGGTCAGGAGCGGCACGAGCAGGATGAGGATCAGGACCATGTTGTGGAAGAGAGGGGAGAAGACCATCTCGTTGACGTTGATCTGCTGGGCGTAATAGGGGTTCTGGGCCATCTGCATGGCCTGGAGGTTGAACCACATGACCAGGTTGTAGAAGAAATAGCCGTAGATGAGGATGAAGGCGAAGAGGACGACGTAGGCGACGGGCGAGCTGAAGTAGGACCGGATCTCCTTTTTCGTGATGGACCAGAGGTTCTTCATTGTTCGAGCCCTCCCGAGACGATCTTCATGTACAGGTCCTCGATGCCCGCCAAGGACCGCATCTCGACGAGGCCGAGGCCCTTGTCGAGGGCCAGGCGGGCGACGTCGTCGCGCAGGTCCCGGCTGCGGTCCCATTCGACCCGGATCTCGCCGCCCTCGACGGCGGCCCGGGCGACCCCGGGGAGGCCCCGGAAGAACGCCGCTTCCTCGGGCCCGCTCCGCCGCAGCCGGAGCACGACCCCGTCCGTTTTTTCGTAGGAGGCCGCGAGGTCGGCCAGGGACCCCGAAGCCATGAGCCGGCCCCGGTTGATGATGACGACGCCGTCGCAGACCTGGGTGACCTCGGGCAGGATGTGGGTCGAGAGCAGGATCGTGTGCTCCCCCCGGAGGCCCCGGATGAGCTCCCGGATCTCGCGGATCTGGCCCGGGTCGAGGCCGATCGTCGGCTCGTCGAGAACGAGGACCTGCGGGTCATGGATCAGGGCCTGGGCGATGCCCACCCGCTGCTTGAAGCCGCGGGAGATGTTCCTGATGAGCCGCCTGGCGACGTCGCGCAGGCCGGCCGACTCGAGGACCCGATCGACCGCGGCCTTGCGCTTGGCCTTGGGGACCTGCTTGATCTCGGCCACGAATCCGAGGTAGGCCGAGACCGTCATGTCCATGTAGAGGGGGACCACCTCGGGCAGATAGCCGATCGACCGCTTGACGGCGTCGGGTTGGTCGAAGACGTCGAAGCCGGCGACGGTCGCCCGGCCCGACGTGGCCGGGAGATAGCCGGTCAGGATGCGCATCGTCGTCGTCTTGCCGGCCGCGTTCGGGCCGAGCAGGCCCCAGATGCGGCCCGGCTCGACCTTGAAGGTCAGGTCGGAGACGGCGACGAGCTCGCCATATCTCTTGGTGAGCCCTTGAACCTCGATCATGTTCACCTCCGCTATTCGTTTTTCAACCGCCGGAAGGCGAGGGACGTTGCGTCACATCCGCTCGGGCGGGGGAATGCCCATGAGGCCGAGCGCGGCGTGGAGCTGGTCCTTGACGGACCGGAGGACGAGCAGGCGGAACGCCCGGACCGCCCCGTTCTCCTCGGAGAGGATGGGGTATTTGTGGTAGTAGCCGTTGAGCTTCTGGCAAAGAAGGAAGGCGAACTTGGCAAGGTGCGAGAACTCCAGCGCGGCGACCGAGCGCTGGACCTCCTCCTCGAGGGAGGCGGCCGTCAGGACGAGGTCCCAGAAGTCGCCCGTCTCCTGGTCAGAAAGGTCCGGGGGGATGAGGGCCCGGCCGTCGGCGGGCGGCCGGATGTCGGTCTCGGCGACGCCGAAGCGCTCTTTGAGCTTGCGGAAGATGCTGGCCAGGCGGACCGCCGTGTATTGCAGATACGGCCCCGTCTCGCCCTCGAAGCTCAGGGCCTCTTCGAAGTCGAAGACGATGACCGAGTTGCGGGCGAACTTGAGCATGAAGTAGCGCAGGGCCCCCGTGGCGATCTCGCGGGCGATCCGGCGCCTCTCGTCTTCGGGGAGATCGGCGTTCCTTTTCGCGATCTCGGCCCCGGCCTTGTCCTCGAGCCGGTCGAGGAGATCGTCGGCCTTGACCCCCAGGCCCTTCCGGCCCGAGACCTCGAGGAAGGCGCGGTCCTTCTCCTTGTCGGAGGCGGCGTAGCCGAGATCGATCAGGCTCTTCGGCGACAGGGCCACCATCTCGTAGGAAAAATGGACCGACTTGGCCGCCTGCTCGTCGAACTTCAGGGAGCGCAGACCCTGGACGACGACCTTCTGCAGGTAGGACTGCCGGGTGTCGATGACGTTGTAGACCTTGGTCGCTCCGCCGAATCCGGGCGTTCCCGACGAGGGATCCGGGGTCGAGATCCAAAGGGTCCGGCCGTCTTCCTCGGCGAAGGGCTCGTAATAGAAGTCGCGGCCGAGCAGGCCGAACTTCCAGAGCTGGTAGGCGATGTCCTTGCCGACGTAGGTCACGGTGCCGTCCGAGCGGACGATGACCTTCTCCCGCTCCTCGTCTTCCTCCAGGCGCATGACCCAGCAGCCCTGGTTCTCGCCCTCGGTCGCGACATAGATGGAGCGGCGCTCTTTGAGGAGCTCGAAGGCTTTCTCCCAGAACTTCAGGTGGAGGATGGTGCTTTCGCAGGGCAGGACGTCGTAGCCGATGCCCAGGCGCTTCATCGTGGCTAAGTGGGCCCGGACGATGCGACGGGAGACGTAGCGGGAGAGGGCGTACTCGGGGTCCCCGCCGTGCTCGATCCTCTTGTAGATCTCGGCCTTGCGGGCCTGAGCCTCGGGGTGGCCGGCGAGGTAGGCGGAGACGCGGGCGTAGAGGTCCCAGCAGTAGTAGTCGAACTTGCCGGGCAGGGCTTCGAGGTCGGCGATGGTCTTTTTTTCGAGCTCCATGAGCCCGAAGACGACGTCGACGACCTGGACGCCGGTGTCGTCGATGTAGTTCTGGACCTCGACCGACTCTCCTTTATATCTCAGGCAGCGGGCCAGTGTGTCGCCCAGGCAGGCGTTGCGCAGGTGGCCGATGTGGGCGGCCTTGTTCGGGTTGATGTTGGTATGCTCGATGACGATCTTCCGCTCATCGGGGGCGAGGGAGGTCCGGCCGGCCGAGCGGACGGCCTCGGCGAAGACCGCGCCCCGGTCGAGCCACAAGTTGAGGAAGCCGCCGCCGGCGACCTCCGCTTTGACGACGCCTTCGACCGAGGCCAGCAGGGGAGCGGCCTCCTGGGCGATGGCCCGGGGCGCCTTCTTGAGCTTCTTGGCCAGCTGGAAAGGGAAGGTCAGGGCCAGGTCGCCCATCTTCGGGTCGGGCGTCGGGGCCATGTCGAGGTCGGCGAGCTCGACCGGATAGACGGCCTTCAGCTTCTCGTGGATCGACGATCGGAGACGGGCTTTGTAGGCGATCATTGGCGGCGATTCATTATATCAAAAAGCGGTCCGGGGACAAGCCTGCGACGATCGTCGGTTCTAGCGATTTAGAGGGGAGACGACAGGGCGGCGTGGCGATTTTGCGTTCTTAGAGCTCGACCGGCGACTTGAACGAGTCGCCGAGATGTGATAATTTTGGGCTTCTTTCCGAGAAAGGAAGGCCCCATGAAGACAACGCGATTCAACGAGCTCCACAAGAAGCTCGGCGGCAAGATGATCGAGTTCTGCGGCTGGGAGATGCCCGTCGAATACGCCGGCATCATCCCCGAGCACATGGCCGTCCGGACCAAGGCCGGGCTCTTCGACGTCAGCCACATGGGTGAGGTCTTGGTCACAGGCAAGGACGCCCTGGCCTACGTCCAGTGGCTGACCCCGAACGACGCCGGCAAGCTCGTCCCCGGCCAGGTCCAGTACACGGCCCTGATGACGCCCGAGTCGACCTTCGTCGACGACATGCTCGTCTATTGCATGGGCCCGGAGGAGTATTTCCTGGTCGTCAACGCGGCCAACGACGACAAGGACTTCGCTTGGATCGCCGGCCATACCAAGGGCTTCGACGTCAAGGTCGAGCACCAGAGCGACGTTTATTCCCAGGTCGCCCTCCAGGGCCCCCTCGCCGAGACCATCCTCAAGCCCCTGACCGACATCGACCTGGCCGGGATGGCGTCCTTTCACTGGGCCAAGGGCCAGGTCTGCGGCAAGGCCTGCCTGGTCTCCCGGACGGGCTACACGGGCGAGGACGGTTTCGAGATCTACACCATGGACCCGGATCCCGCCATCATCTGGTCGACCCTCATCGAGACGGGCAAACCCCTGGGGCTCCAGCCCATCGGCTTGGGCGCCCGCGACACCCTGCGCCTCGAGTCCAAGCTCATGCTCTACGGCAACGACATCTCCGACCGGACGACCGTCCTCGAGGCCGACCTCAAGTGGATCGTCAAGCTCCAGAAAGGCGATTTCCTGGGCAAGCCCGTCATCGAGAAGCAGCTGGCGGAGGGCCTGACCCGCAAGCTGGTCGGCTTCGAGATGGCCGAGCCCGGCATCGCCCGGCCCCACTATCCGGTCTTCTACGGGGGCCAACGGGTCGGCGACGTCGCCTCGGGCACCTACTCGCCGCTCCTGAAGAAGGCCATCGGCCTGGTCTATCTGCCCATCGGGGGGACGGCCCTCGGCACCGAGTTCGAGATCGAGATCCGGGGCAAGAGGACCAAAGCCCGCGTCATTCCCACGCCCTTCTATAAAAGGGCCAAGAAATAGCTTAACGCATCAGAACATCAAGGAGGCCCCTATGTATCCGAACGACTTCCGCTACACCAAGGAACACGAGTGGATCAAGGTCGAGGGCGACGAGGCCCTCGTCGGCATCACCGACTTCGCCCAGCACCAGCTCGGCGACATCATTTTCGTCGAGCTCCCCGCCGTCGGCAAGGAGCTGGCCGCCCGCCAGTCGATCGGCGTCGTCGAGTCGGTCAAGTCCGTCTCCGATGTCTACGCGCCCGTCGCCGGGACCGTCGTCGCCGTCAACGACGCGCTGGCCCAGACGGCCGACCTCCTCAACAAGGACCCCCACGGCCAGGGCTGGATCGTCCGCATCAAGATCAAAGACAAGAAGGACCTCGAGGCCCTGCTCGCCGTCAACGACTACGAAAAGTTCCTGGAGGGGCTCGAGCACTGAGGCCGCGTCCGTCCTGACAAGGGGTTTCCCATGAGCTATCTCTCTCTCAGCGATCAAGACAAGAAGGAGATGCTGGCCCGGATGGGCGTCGCCTCCGTCGACGACCTGTTCTGCTGCATCCCCGAAGAGGTCCGGCTCAAGCGGCCGCTCGACCTGCCCCCGGCCCAGTCGGAGTTGGAGCTCGTCCGGACGATCGAGGCCATCGGCCGCAAGAACGCCGGGACCGGGCTCCTGTCCTTCCTCGGCGGCGGGGCTTACGAGCACTTCATCCCGACGGTCGTCGACTACCTGAGCTCGAGGGGCGAGTTCGTCAGCCCCTACACGCCCTACCAGCCCGAGGTCAGCCAGGGTTCGCTCCAGGCCATCTTCGAGTTCCAGACGCTCATCTGCCAGCTCACCGGACTGGACATCGCCAACGCCTCCCTCTACGAGGGCGGCACGGCGGTGGCTGAAGCGGTCCTCATGGCTCAGCGCGTCACGGGCCGGAACAAGGTCGTCCTGGCGCGGAGCCTGCACCCGCAGTTCCGCGAGGTCGTCCGGACCTACATCAAGAACCTCGGCGTCGAGGCCGTCGAAGTCCCCTTCGGCCCCGACGGCCGGATCGACGGCGCCGCCCTGGCCAAAGCGCTCGACGACCGGACGTCCGCCGTCGTCTACCAGTCGCCGAACTTTTTCGGCGTCGTGGAGGATGTCAAGGCGCTGTCCGAAGCCGCCCACGGGGTCAAGGCCATGTCGGTCGCGATCGTCGCCGAGGCGGTCTCGCTGGGCCTGCTCGAAGCGCCGGGCGCGCTCGGCGCCGACATCGTCACCGGCGAGGCCCAGTCGCTCGGCCTGCCGTTGAGCTTCGGCGGGCCGTACCTCGGCTTCATGGCCTGCCGGAAGGAATTCCTGCGCCAGATGCCCGGCCGCGTCGCGGGTCAGACCGTCGACAGGGACGGGCAGCGCGGCTTCGTCCTGACCCTGGCCACTCGGGAACAGCACATCCGCCGCGAGCGGGCGACCTCCAATATCTGCACCAACCAGGCCCTGTGCGCCCTGCGGGCGACGATCTTCATGTCCACCCTGGGCAAGCAGGGCTTGCGGGAAATGGCCTGGCAGAACGTCCAGAAAGCGGCTTACGCGGCCGACCGGCTGACGGCCATCCGGGGCGTGAAGAAGGTCTTCACGGGGCCCGCGTTCAACGAATTCGCCGTCGGGCTCCCGAAGCCCTGGCCGGCCGTCGACGCGGCCTTGAAGGCCAAGGGCCTCATCGGCGGCTACGGGCTCGAACCCGCCTATCCCGAGCTCAAGAACGCCGCCCTCGTCTGCGTCACCGAAATGAGAACGAAGGACCAGATCGACAGGCTGGCCCAGGCTCTGGAGGAGGTCCTGTCATGAACCACGAGATCCGCGAACCCCTCGTCTTCGAGATCGGCGCGCCCGGCAAGCGGGCGGTCGAGCTGCCCGCGCTGGATGTCCCCGAAAAGAAGGACCCGCTTCCCGGGGTCCCGCTCCGCAGGGAGATCGAAGGCTTCCCCGAGATCTCCGAGACCGAGGTCACCCGGCATTTCACCCGGCTGTCCCAGAAGAACTACTGCGTCGACGTGGGCCTCTATCCGCTCGGCTCCTGCACCATGAAATACAACCCCAAGATCAACGAGCGGCTCTCCGCGCACCCGGCCTTCGCCGCGTCGCATCCGCTGGCCTCCGCGGACCTCGTCCAGGGGGATCTCGAGGTCCTCAAAAGGCTCGAGGTCATGCTCGGCGAGATCGCCGGGATGGACGCCTTCACGCTCCAGCCGGCGGCCGGCGCCCACGGCGAGCTGGCCGGCATGATGCTCGTCCGGGCCGCCCTCGAGGCCCGGGGCGACGCCCGCAAGTACGTCCTCATCCCGGATTCGGCCCACGGCACGAACCCGTCGTCGGCCCACATCTGCGGCTACACGGTCAAGGAGGTCAAGTCCAACGAGAACGGGACGATCGACCTGGCCGGGCTCGAGAAGGAGATGACCGAAGAGGTCGCCGCCCTGATGGTGACCAATCCCAACACCCTCGGCGTCTTCGAGCCCGACATCCAGAAGATCGCCGCGATCGTCCACGCCAAGGGCGGCTTCGTCTATATGGACGGGGCCAACATGAACGCGCTGGCCGGCGTCGTCCGGCCCGGCGACATGGGCGTCGACGTCCTGCACATCAACCTGCACAAGACCTTCGCCACCCCGCACGGCGGCGGCGGTCCGGGCTCAGGCCCGGTCGGCGTCAAGAAGGAGCTCGTCCCTTACCTTCCGGTCCCGGTCATCGTCGAGAAGGGCGGCCGCTACGCCCTCGATTTCGACAGGCCCGGGACGATCGGCCGCGTCCGCAGCCACTTCGGGAACTTCTCGGTCATCGTCCGGGCCCTCTGCTACATCCTGTCCCTCGGGCCCAAGGGCGTGCGGCAGATGGCCGAGTTCGCCGTCCTCAACGCCAACTACATCCGCAAGAGCCTGGAAGGGGAGTACCACCTCAAGTACACGACCCCTTCGATGCACGAGTGCGTCTTCTCGGACAAGTACCAGAAGGAGTACGGCGTATCGAACCTCGACATCTCCAAGAGGCTCATCGATCTCGGCTTCCATCCGCCGACGATGTCCTTCCCGCTCATCGTCCACGGCGCGCTGATGATCGAGCCGACCGAGACCGAGACCCGGCGCGACCTCGACCTGTTCATCGAGGCCATGAAGACGATCGCCAGGGAGGCCAAGGAGACCCCCGAGGTGCTCCACGACGCGCCGCACGCGACCTACGTCCGCCGGCTCGACGAAGTGGCCGCCGCCAAGACCCCCGTCCTGCGCTGGGAAAAGAAGCCTTAAGATGTCCGTCCAGGACCTGATCCTCGGCCTCCACCGCTTCTGGGCCGACCAGGGCTGCTACCTGGCCCCGACTTACGACGTCGAGGTCGGCGCCGGGACGATGACGCCGGACACGTTCTTCCGCGTCCTCGGCCCGCGGCCCTGGCGGGTCGGCTACGTCCAGCCGTCGCGGCGACCCGACGACGGCCGCTACGGCGAGAATCCCAACCGCGTCCAGAAGCACCACCAGTACCAGGTCATCATGAAGCCGTCGCCCGCCGACATCCAGGACATCTACGTCCAAAGCCTCCGGTCGCTCGGCATCGCCCTCGAGGACCACGACCTGCGCTTCGACGAGGACAACTGGGAGTCGCCGACGATCGGCGCCTGGGGGGTCGGCTGGCAGGTCCTGCTCGACGGGCTCGAGATCAGTCAGTTCACGTACTTCCAGCAGTGCGGGGGCATCGATGTCGCCCCGGTCTCCGTCGAGATCACCTACGGCCTCGAACGGCTGGAGATGTTCCTCGAGCAGAAGGACGACATCTACGACCTCGACTGGTCGGCCGACGTCAGCTACCGCGACCTCCGCCTCCGCGAAGAGAAGGAGTTCTCCGAATACAATTTCAACGCCGCGTCCGTGACCATGCTCCGCCAGGCCTTCGGGGCCTGCCAGAAGGAGGCCGCCCGCCTGATCGCGAAGGACCTCATCCTGCCGGCCTACGACATGTGCCTGAAGTGCTCCCACAACTTCAATCTTCTCGACTCCCGCGGGGCCATCAGCGTCACCGAGCGGGTCAAGATGATCTCCCAGATCCGGGCCCTGGTCAACGAGATCGCCCGGAAATTCACCGGGGGGAAGGAAGGCGCTTGATGGAATTCCTCCTGGAGCTGCTGACCGAGGAGCTTCCCGCCTCCCACATCCGGTCCGCGCTGGACCAGCTCGACGCGGGTTTCCGCAAGGAGCTCGCCGACGCCCGGATCGAGGTCCAGTCCCTCCGAACGCTGGCCACGCCGCGCCGGCTCGT
>JBFYNT010000200.1:0-7138 GCA_041304225.1 Candidatus Aminicenantota bacterium | reverse complement strand
AACGCCGCGGGCCCCGCGGCCCCGGCCTCGGCCCGGGACGGGGGCGCCCTCTTCCGGATCACCGCCGAAGGGCTGGCCAAGCGCTTGTGGAGCTCCGAGGACGAGATGATCTACACCCTGCTCTGGCGGGAGGCCGACGGCAAGGTCCTCTTTGGCACCGGGGGAGCGGGGCGGATCTACTCGGTCGACCGGGAGGAGAGGGTCGCCCTGCTCCTCCAACAGAGCTCCGAACAGGTCTACCAGCTGACGCCCCTCGACTCCAAGATCTACGTCCTGTCGAACAATCCCTGCTACCTCGGCTTGCTGCTGCCGGAGCAGCGGTTCACCGGGGAGTACGTGAGCCCCGTCCTGGACGCCCGGACGCTGGCCTCGTGGGGGCGCGTCGTCTGGGACGCCACCGCGGCCGTCGGGGCCTCGGTCCAGCTCCAGAGCCGGAGCGGCAACACCGGCGAGCCCAACGCGACCTGGAGCGACTGGTCGCCCCTCTACGTCAAGGCCGAGGAGCCGGTCCTCAGCCCCAAGTCCCGCTACTTGCAGCTCAAGGTCCTGCTGCGGACCCAGACCGGGAAGACGTCGCCCGTGTTCGACCGCCTGGCCGTGTTCTACCTGCAGTCGAACGTCGCGCCGTCCGTCTCGCGGCTCGAGTTCCTGCGGCCGAACGAGGTCTACCTGAAGCTCCCCGACCAGGAGGACGTCATTCTCGGGGCCGAGCGCGTCTCGCCCGAGCCGCCGGCGAAGAGGGACGAGATGCGCGTCAGCCTGGCTTACCGCAAGTCCGAGCGCAAGGGCTTCCGGACCGTCGTCTGGGATGCCGCGGACGAGAACGGCGACACATTGAGGTATGCGCTGGCCATGCGCAAGGACGGCGAGACGGAGTGGCGCGTCCTCGAGGCCGACTGGACCGAACCGATCTACGCCTTCGACACCCTGTCGTTCCCCGACGGGACCTATTTCCTGAGGCTGACGGCCAGCGACGCGCCCTCGAATCCGGCCGGGCTCGAGCTCGCGTCGGACAAGACCGGCCCGGCCCTGGTCATCGACAACTCCCTGCCCGTCGTCAAGGGCTTCGCCGCGGCCCGAAACGGCGCCTCGCTCGATATCGCTTTCCAGGCGGAGGACGCCTACTCGTACATCGAGGAGGCCAAGGTGCTGGTCCGGCCCGGGGAATGGCGCGTCGTCTTCCCGTCCGACGGGATCGCCGATTCCCGGACGGAGTCGTTCAAGTTCTCGCTCAAGCTCCCCACCGGGGCGGAGAACCAGGTCACGGTGAGGGTCCGGGACAGCTTCGGGAACGTCGGGGTGTTCCGGCAGAACTACTGAGGCCGGGCGGCCGGGCCTAGGACCGGCCGAGGTACTTGTCGTCCCGCGTATCGACGCGGATCGTGTCCCCTTCTTTGATGAACTCCGGCACCTGGACGACCGCGCCCGTCTCGAGGACGGCCGGCTTGTAGAGGGCGGTCTTGGTCGCGCCCTGGAGCCGGGGCTCGGTGCTGGTGACCTTGAGGTCCATGGTGTTGGGGAGGCTGACGCCGACGGGACGGGCCTCGAACGTCTCGACCACGATGACCGTGTTCGGCTTGAGGTACTTGATGGCGTCGCCGATGGCCTCGGCGGCCAGGCTCACCTGCTCGTAGTTCTCGAGGTTCATGAAGACGTACTCGCCGCCCTGCTCGTAGAGGAACTCCATCTCGGCCTCGTCGAGGCGGGCCTGCTCGAGCCGCTCCTCCGAGCGGAAGCGGTGCTCGGTCTGGGAGCCGTTCTGGATGTTGCGGAGCTTGGTCTGGACCATGGCCTTCCACCGGCCGGGGGTGATGAGCTGCATCTCCATCACCCGCCAGAGGGCGCCGTCCATGATGATGATCATGCCCTTGCGGATATGCGTCGCGTCGATCATTGGGTCCTCCGAGGATTCGGGCGCCGGACGGAGCCCGTCAAGCCGCTTATTCTACCACACTCGTCAAAGCCGCGCATGCGTTCACCGGAGTCAGCCGCGGGGGGCCTCCGGGATCGTCTCCGTTCGCTGGGCTGATTTTTTACGCCGTTCCGTTCGCCGGATTCGGCGCCAAAACAACTCGCTCGGCTTGCGCTAAGCCTCGCTCAAACACGTTTTGTCGGTTTCCAGGGAAACTCCCCTCACCCGGCTCCGGAACGTCTAAATCAGCCCAATGCTCACTCCGACGACCCCCTCGGCCCCCTTTTGCGGCTTCCTCGAGAACACCCCTGAGCGTTCGCCCCGAGCTTCCGGGCGCCGCCAGCCCATTGCGTTTGCTTAAATCGCGGTTTTCCATAATATAGGGAGTCCGAGAGGTTCGTATATGAGATCGATCTGCCGAGCGATGGCATTCATACTGGCCTTGACGGCGCTCGCCGGCTGTCACACGCGTGCGGAGGGGAACATGGTCGACCTGGCGTTGGTCAACGGGAAGGTCTGGACGGGGAGCGCCGAGCGGCCGTGGGCCGAGGCCGTGGCCGTTCGCGGCGAGCGTATCTACGCGGTCGGGACGACGGCCGAGATACGCCTCCTCGCCGGGCCCGGGACGAAGCTCGTCGATCTCGGCGGATCGCTCGTCCTCCCCGGCTTCATCGACAGCCACACCCATTTCCTGACCGGCGGCTTCGCCCTGAAGAGCATCCAGCTCCACGAGGCCCGAAGCCGAGAGGAGTTCATCGCCCGCGTCGCGGCCAAGGCCCGCGAGCTCGGCCCCGGGCGGTGGATCCTCGACGGCAACTGGGACGAGGAGCGCTTCAGCCCGCCCGAGCTCCCGCGCCGGGAATGGATCGACGCCGTGACGCCCGACAACCCGGTCTGCGTCAGCCGCATCGACCTCCATACCTCCCTGGCCAACACCGTCGCCCTGAGGTTGGCCGGTATCACCAGGCATACGCCGTCCCCGCCTGGCGGCGAGATCGGCAAGGACCCGGCGACGGGCGAGCCGACGGGTTTGCTCAAGGACACGGCTTCGGAAATGGTGTTGGCCAAAGTCCCCGAGCCGGCCTTCGCCGAGAAGCTCGAGGCCGCCGAGGCCTCGCTCCGCCACGCCGCCGAGCGCGGCGTCACGTCGGTCAACGACATGGCCGACGCGTCGAGCTTCGAGGTTTTCCAAGAGCTCGAACGCCGGGGCAAGTTGACGACACGGATCAACGTCTATGTCCCCGTCACCGAGGTCGAGACGCTGGCCCGGCTGAAGGTGAAGTCGCCTTTCGGCGGCGCCCGCCTCAAGCTGGCCGGGCTTAAGGGCTTTGTCGACGGCTCGCTCGGCTCGGCCACCGCATACTTCTTCGAGCCCTACGCGGACGCGCCGGACAAGTCGGGCCTCCTCCATGCCCATATGTTCCCCGAGGGCGTCATGGAGGAACGGATCCGGGAGGCCGACCGGGCCGGGCTTCAGGTGGCCATCCACGCCATCGGCGACCGGGCCAACAGCCTGCTTCTCGACTTCTTCGAGCGCACGGCGGCGGCGAACGGCCCCCGCGACCGGCGCTGGCGCGTCGAACACGCCCAGCATCTTCGGCCGGCCGATCTCGCCCGCTTCGGCCGGCTCGGGGTCGTCGCCTCCGTCCAACCCTATCACCTCATCGACGACGGCCGCTGGGCCGAGAGGAAGATCGGGCCGGAGCGTGTTCGGACGACCTACGCCTTCGAGTCCCTGCGCCGGGCGGGAGCGACGCTCGCCTTCGGCTCCGACTGGACGGTCGCTCCGCTCGAGCCCCTCCTGGGCATTTACGCCGCCGTGACGCGCCGGACACTCGACGGACGGCACCCGGACGGCTGGGTGCCCGCGGAGAAGGTGTCCGTGGAGGAGGCCGTCCGGGCCTACACCGTCAATGGGGCCTGGGCCCAATTCGCCGAGAACGAGAAGGGGACAGTCGCGGCCGGCAAGCTGGCCGATCTCGTCGTCATCGACCGCGACATCTTCGCCATCCCTCCCGAGGGGATCGGCGAGGCCCGGGTCCGCCTGACCGTTTTCGACGGCCGTATCGTCTTCGGGAAGGACCGGTGACCGCGCGGCTTTTCCCGGCCGAGCCGGGCCGCATCGGCTCGGACGAGTCGGGCAAGGGCGATTACTTCGGGCCGCTCGTCATCGCCGCCTTCTTCATGCCGGAAGGCCAAGAAAGCGCGCTGACGGCGCTCGGGGTCAAGGATTCGAAGCGGACCTCGGACGGGCGCTGTCTCGAGATCGCCGCGACGCTCAAGCGCGGCTACCCCTATCACTCGATCGTCACCGTCGGCCCGGAGAAATACAACGAGCTCTGGGAGAAGCTCCGCAACCTCAACCGCCTGCTGGCCTGGGGCCACGCCCGGGCCATCGAGAACATCCTCGAGCGCGTCCCGGCCGGCAAGGCCGTGACGGACCAGTTCGGCGACGAGAAGTTCGTGCGCAACGCCCTGCTCCAAAAGGGCCGGGAGATCGAGCTCGTCCAGATGCCCCGCGCCGAGGAGGACCCGGCGGTCGCGGCCGCCTCCATCCTGGCCCGGGCCGAGTTCCTGACGCGGCTCCGATACCTGTCGAAGGATGTCGGCATGGAGCTCCCGAAGGGCGCCTCGGACCGGGTCGATGCGGCCGCGGTCCGGCTCGTGCGCGAGAAGGGCCCGGACATCCTCGCCCGGGTGGCCAAGACCCACTTCAAGACGACCGTGCGGGTGCTGGCCGCCGCCGGGGTGGCGAGGCTCGTCTGAGATGATCGTCCTGGTCAAGGTCGGGCTCGTCCTCGGGCTCCTGCTCGTCCTCATCCGGCTCAAGTGGGACCTCGGGCTCGTCCTCTTCCTCGACGCCTGTCTCGCGGCCGTTCTCTTCGGGATGAGGCCGCTCGCGTTCGGCCGCGCCGTCCTCCACGGCACGGTCGCGGGAGAGACGCTGGAGCTCGCCGCGATCGTCGTCCTCGTCCTCTATCTCGGCGAATTCCTCCAATCGAGCGGCGCCTTTCGGGCCATGGTCGGCGCCCTGAAGAACCTCGTCCGGGACGACCGGCTCATCCTGGCCATCCCCTCGGCCTTCATCGGCCTGCTGCCGATGATGGGCGGGGCCATGATGGGCGCCCCCATCGTCGACGAGGCGGCCCGGCGTTGGGACGTGCCGCCGGACTGGAAGACCTTCTACAACTACTGGTTCCGCCACGTCTGGGAGTACTGGTGGCCGCTCTACCTCAGCGTCATCATGGCCTCGGCCATCTTCCGCGTCCCGGTCTGGAAGATCGGCCTGTACCAGGCGTTCTACAGCGCGGTCGCCATCGGGGCCGGGCTGGTCGTCCTCTTCCGCAAGCTGCCCCGCCTGCCGCGGGAGCGGGAGGGGAACGGCTCGTGGAAGGACGCGGCGCTCGTCGTCGGCAGCGTCTGGCCCATCGTCCTGACCATCGTCCTCATCTTCGTCTTCCGGCTCGACATGCTGATCGCCCTGGCCGTGGCCGCCGTGCTGACCCAGGTCACGTCCCGGACGGACCTCAAGGGCCGCTGGGCCGTCGTCGCCCGTAGCTTCGCGCCGCGGACGGTGTGGCTGACCGTGGCCGTGATGGTCTTCAAGCGGGTCCTGGAGGACTCCGGGGCGCTCGAGGCCGTCGTCCGGGCCGTCCCGCCCCACGGGGCCTCGGCCTACATCCTCCTGTTCGCGGCGCCGTTCGTCGTCGGCCTGCTGACCGGGGTCAACCAGGCCTATGTGGCCATCTCTTTTCCGTTGCTCGTGCCTATCGTCGGGACCGGGACTCCCGACATGGTCCTGCTGACCTTCGCTTTCGTCAGCGGCTTCGCCGGCATCCTCCTCTCGCCGGCCCACCTCTGCCTGGCCCTGACCGCGGAGTATTTCAAGGCCGACATGCGCAGGGTCTACCGGATCCTGGTTTGGCCCGTGGCCGCGGTGTTCGGGGTCGCCCTGCTGGAATTGCTGATCTTCCGCATCCTCTGATGAAACACAGATGAAATAAATTAATAGAAACGTCCCCATTATTTCGCTGATATAATGGCCGCGATCGATGGCACCCGATCCCAGGAGCGGCGCAATGGCTGAAACGAAGCGGCTCTATTACGACGACGCGTATCTTCTCGACTTCGAGGCGGAAGTCGTCGAGCGGCGCGAGCACGAGGGGCGTCCCGCCGTCGTCCTCGACCGGACCGCCTTCTATCCCGAGTCGGGCGGACAACCCTGGGACCGGGGCACGCTCGGCGGGGCCCGGGTCGTGGCGGTCGTCGATCTCGAGGGGGCCATTCTCCACATCGTCGAGGGCGCGGTCCCCGAAGGCCGCGTCCGCGGCGCGGTCGACCGGGAGACGCGGCTCGATCACATGCAACAGCACACGGGCCAGCACGTCCTGTCGCAGGCGTTCTGGGAGATCCTCAAGGGCGAGACCCTGTCCTTCCACATGGGCGCCGAGGTCTCGACGCTCGAGATCGGCCTCAAGGCCCTCGCCGACGCCGACTTCGACCGGGTCGAGGACCGGGCCAACGCCATCGTCCGGGAGGACCGCGAGGTCAAGACCTATTTCGTGCCCGAGGACAGGATCGGCGAGGTCCCGCTGCGGCGCCCGCCGAAGAAACAGGGGCTTCTGCGGGTCGTCGAGGTCGACGGCTTCGACTATTCGGCCTGCGGCGGGACCCACGTTCGCCGGACCGGCGAGATCGGGGCCATCAAGATCCTCGGGACCGAGAAGATCCGCGGCAATCTGCGCTTCGAATTCCTGTGCGGCGGCCGGGCCCTCCGCGACCACCGCGACAAGGACCGGACGGTCCGCCGGCTCGCGGGGGCGTTCTCGTGCGCGCCGGGCGACGTCGCCGGGCAGGTCGAGAGGCTCGCGGCCGAGCACAAGGCCCTGAAGAAGCGGGCCCGGCAGCTCGGAGAGCGGCTGGCCGCGTTCGAGGCGGCGGAAGTCGTCCGCACGGCGGCCGGGCCCCTCGTCTCCGCGCTCCTCGAGGACAAGACCCCGGAAGAGGCCCGCTTCCTGGCCCTGAACGTCGTCAAGGGCGGGGAGTTCACGGTCGTCTACGGCGCGGCGTCGGAAAGCCAGGGCCACATCATCGCCGCCCGGTCCGCGTCGCTGCGGACGGACCTGCGGCAGCTGGCCGCGGTCGTCGGCGCCGTGGCGCCGGTCAAGGGCGGGGGAGGGCCGACCCTGGTCGAGCTGGTCATGTCCGAGAAGAGCCGGCTGGGCG
>JBFYNT010000199.1:0-3599 GCA_041304225.1 Candidatus Aminicenantota bacterium | reverse complement strand
CAAGGCCGGCCAGCTGGTCCGTGCGACCGCCAATCCCTTTTTCATGGGCGTGGATTACGGCACATTGATCAAGAACCTGAGAGTCGTCAATGAGTTGATCGGCCATAAGGACGATTTGATACGGAGCAACGCCAAGGTGATCGACCGGATGGACTTGGAGCTCAGGGCCGCCAACGAGAAATACCTGGATTGCGCCGGACGGGCCATGGAGGCCATCCGGCAATTCGTCGAGAGGAAGAAAGAGACCGAAGCCTGGATAGCCCAGCAGAATCAGGCCCGGCGCCAGCGACTGCGCAGAGCGTTCGGCGGCTGAAAGAAAGCCGGACACGAAGGAGACGAGCAGCATGGAATCCCTGATGACGTACGACAGCGGCCGGGCGACCGCCGTCTTCACCGATCTGGCCTTCAAACTGACTTCGAAAACAGGCCCCCTCGACGAGATCTGGCCCAAGCTCAACCGGTTGAAGTTCCGGGACCCCAGCGGGAAATACTGGGCCCAGGGGCTCTGCAGCAAGCGCTGGTTCCGGCACGACGGCCAGGCCTGGCGGCCGGCGGGCTTCCCCGGGGACATGCTCGAAGGCCCCGCCGAATTCGCGGCCCTGGCGCCCGCCCGCCCTTCGGGAAAGGACGAAGACCCGGTCCTGCCTCAGATCGAAGAAACCCAGGCGAACGCGAGGGCGGCGAACGGCGTCGCCGTGATGGAGAGGATCGCGGCCGGAGTCCGGTTCGATTATGAAAAGGGGCTTTATTCTTCGGAGGACGCCGAGAGGCTGCTCCAGGATCACTATCTGACGGACAAGACGGGGACGATCTGGGCGATCGGCATCCGCTCGGGAGCTTGGCATTTCTATCAAGACCAGAGGTGGATGAAGTCCCCGTCGGCGCCGGACCCGGCCTCGCTGCCCGGACCGGATGATTTGAAGGCCATCAACGAAGATGTGCGGATGGCCGTTCTGCTCCTTTTCGCTTCCGATGAGCCGCTGCCCGAAAAAGCCGTGGCTCCGTGGGATCCTCCGCCTGACGTCCCGGAAAAGCCCCGCTTCTGTATGTGGTGCTTCGGGGTCAATCCGGCCGACAGCGCCTTCTGCCGGCTTTGCGGGGCTCCCGGGGACAAGCTGGTGAACGACCCGGAGAAGCTGCCCAGGAAGATCGAGGCTCCGGAGACCGCCAGTCAGCCGTGTCCGAAATGCGGCCGGGCCAACGACGCCGAGGCCTGCTTTTGCGAGCAATGCGGCGCCCGGATCGGGAAGCGGCCCGCGGCCAAGAATTTCTGCTCCGCGTGCGGCCAGAAGATCGAGGCCGGGGATCTTTTCTGCGGCGGCTGCGGGAAAAAGGTCCTCTGACCTTCGCGCGGGGCCTTAGTTGGTCTTCCGCTTGGCTTCCGCCCGGGTCCGATTCTCCTTCACCCGGAACTTGACGATCCGGGCGATCAACCCGTATGGAACGGGCCGACCCAGCGGGAATCGCACCGTGCCCTTCGACGTCCCGTAGGCGGCGAGCTCGTCTTTGAACTTCCCGATGCCCGTCGACGTCGGGAAGAAGCCGATGTGGCTCTTGAAGGCGGCGAAATAGACGAGGGGCCCGTCCTGGACGAAGGCCGGCATCATGTAGCTGATCTTCTCCTCCGCCTCGGGGGCCGCCTTCCGGATCGTCAGCCGGATCTTCTCCAGGACCTCCCGGACATCGGGCGGGAACCCGGCGATGTAGGCGTCGACGCTTCCGGGCGCGCTCTCCCCCGTCTTCATCGGCGGCCTATTTCATCCGGACGCTGCGGTCGGACATGTTCAGGAATTCCTGGCCGTCCGGCAGCTTCGTATAGGTCTCGGACTCGTAGACGTCCGGGGAGACGATCCTGATGACCATCCGGACCGGCATCTCCCCGCCCAGGGGATCGACCCAGCGCCCGGTGAACGTGTAGGTCTTCTTGGCCGCGTCGTACGTCCCCTTCAGAAAATAGAAGCTGGTCGAGGAGTTGTCGATCCAAAAGGTCGTATAGGCCTTGGCGATGTTGTCGTAGCCGGAGATCTGAAGGCCTTCGAACGGCTGGCCCATCATCTCGCCTTTGTAACTCAGGCGGACGTACCGGCCGCCTAGGATCATCTCGCCCGCGTTCGTATTGACCGATTCGGTCGCCGGGGCGCCGGGAGCGGCCCACATCTTGCCTTCGACCCTCCAGCGTCCGGCGAAGTACTTGAGGGCCTCGTGGTCGGCCGTGACGGCCCCGGCCTTCATGTAGGCCTCCATGGCCTTGGCCTGGTCCTGTTCGGACATCTGGGCCAGGCCCGAAACGGCTATCAACGCGAAAAGCGCGAGCGCGAAAACGGCGTTTTTCATGGTGGATCTCCTTGGCTTCCAATATAGGCCCGATTCCCTATTAAATCAATAGGGATTGCTCCCCTAAAAAAAAGGCCCCGCCGCTCCGGCTCATGACCGGGGCGACGGGGCCGTGTCGTGTCCGTAGAGGACCGGCCCGCCGCGCGCTACAGCGCGTCGACGATGGCGTTGAGCGTCGCGCAGGGCCGCATGGCCGCCGTGAGCTTGGCCTTGTCCGGGTGGTAGTAGCCGCCCATGTCGACGGGCTTGCCCTGGAACGTGATCAGGCAGGCGTCGATCTCCGCGGCCTTCTCGCCGAGGGCCTTGGCCACCGGCGCGAACTTGGCCTTGAGCTCCCCGTCCTTGTCCTGGGCGGCCAGGGCCTCGGCCCAGTAGAGGGCCAGGTAGAAGTGGCTGCCCCGGTTGTCGATCTGGCCGACCTTGCGGGCCGGCGACTTGCCGTTGTCGAGGAACTTGCCGATGGCCGTGTCCAGGGTCTCGGCCAGGACCTGGGCCTTGGCGTTCTTGAAGGCCCCGGCCAGGTGCTCGAGCGAGGCGGCGAAGGCCGAGAACTCGCCGAGCGAGTCCCAGCGCAGGTAGCTCTCCTTCTCGAACTGCTGGACGTGCTTGGGGGCCGAGCCGCCGGCGCCCGTCTCGAACAGGCCGCCGCCCGCGAGCAGCGGCACGATGGACAGCATGTAGGCGCTCGTGCCGATCTCGAGGATCGGGAACAGGTCCGTCAGATAGTCACGAAGGACGTTGCCCGTCACCGAGATGGTATCCAGGCCATTGCGGATGCGCTCGAGGGAGTAGGTCATGGCCTCGACGGGGGCCATGATCTCGATGGTCAGCCCGGCCGTGTCGTGGTCTTTGAGGTATCTCTCGGCCTTGGCGATGACCTGCGCGTCGTGGGCCCTGGACCGGTCGAGCCAGAACACCGCGGGCGCGCCCGTGGCCTTGGCCCGCTTGACGGCCAGCTTGACCCAGTCGCGGATGGGGATGTCCTTGACCCGGGACAGCCGCCAGACGTCGCCCGCCTCGACGGCGTGCTCCATGAGGGCGCGGCCGTCGGCCGCGACCACGCGGACCGTGCCGTCGAAGGGGATCTCGAAGGTCGTTGGGTGGGAGCCGTACTCCTCGGCCTGCTGGGCCATCAGCCCGACGTTGGGGACGTCGCCCATGGTCGCCCGGTCGAACGCGCCGTGCTTCCGACAGTCCTCGATGATCGTCCGGTAGATCGTCGAGTAGCAGCGGTCGGGGATCATGGCCTTGGTCTCGCGGAGCTT
>JBFYNT010000198.1:0-3039 GCA_041304225.1 Candidatus Aminicenantota bacterium | reverse complement strand
AAGAGCCCGCCGGCGAGGAAGAAGAGCCCGGTCGGGAGGTCGAACAGGAGCCCGGCCGGCAGGGCCAGCACGGCCGCCAGGCCGGCGATCTCGATGGGCATCCGTCTCAAGAGGCGGTCCTCGAAGGTGCCCTGGTCCTCGATCGTCATGGCGCCGGGATTATAGCACGGACCGGCGATCGCCGGTCAAACCCGTATAAAGGAATGGGCGGGGGGCCGCGTTCTTGACATCCCCGCCCGCCTCTTTGAGAATAGGGCGGGCGGCGGCCCCGCGCCCGGGAGGGAGAATCGCCATGTCCACGGAATTCCTGGTCGAGCTGGCCGGGCTCTTTCTGGGCATCATGGCCCGGACCGTCCTGCCCTGGCTGAGGAAGGTCAAGGAGGGCCGGATCAGGCGCTTCGATCGCCGCTACCTTTACTCGGCGCTGGCTTCGCTGGCCATCGGCCTCATCTTCACCCTGGTCCTCTTCCCGCGGTTCGAGGCCGGGGCCGAAGGCCGGACGTTCGAGGCCTTCTTCAAGCTGTTCGCCCTGGCCTTCGGCTTCGGGTTCGGCTGGAACGCCCTGGTCAACGAGGGCGGGGCCTGGGCCTCGAAGCCCGAAGGTCCCGACGAGGCGGCCGCCGGCGCCGCGGGGACGCCGGTCCGATGAGCCTCAAGATCCGCCGGTCGGAATTCGCCCGGTGGGCCGAGCTGAGCTCGATCGCCCTCATCCTGCCGTCATCGATCGCCGTCGGCCTCTTCTTCGGCTACTTCCTCGACCGCAAGCTCGGCACCGAGCCCTGGCTGCTTCTCATCTTCACGGTCCTTGGCATCGCCTCCGGCCTGCTCAGCCTGTTCCGGGCGATCAGAAAACAGTGGAAGGACGAAAAGCCGCCGGACGCCTGACGATCAGCTTTCGGCCATTCCGCCCCTTCGGGGCCGTTTGCTTCCCCCCGTCCGCTGTGCTACAAATCGGTCGATGAAGTTTTGTCTTTTCCGGCCGGCCCTCCCGGGACTCGTCCTGGCCCTCTGCCTGGCGGCCGGGTCCGCGCCGGACCGCCTCGCGGCCCAGACGGGCGCGCCGCCCGCGGTCCGGATCCTGGCCCGGACCCAGGAACGGACGGCCAACCGCATCTTCGCCTCGGGCGACGTCGAGGTCCGCTACGGGGAGATCCTGCTCTTCGCCGACCGGGTCGAGTACGATCCCGAAACGAAGGACTGCCGGGCCGAGGGCAACGTCGTCGTCCAGTCGGGCCGCGAGGTCCTCCGGGGCGAGCGGCTCCTCTTCAACCTCGAGTCCGGCCGGGGCTCGATCGAGGAGGCCTCGGGCCTCATCGCCCCCACTCTCCTTTTCGAGGCGGCCCGGATCGAGCGGCGGCAGGCGGACCTCTACAGCCTGACCAAGGGCTTCCTGACGGCCTGCACCCAGCCCAACCCGCGTTGGAGCTTCGGCCTGTCGCGGGCCGAGGTCCGGACGGACGACCGTCTCGAGCTGTGGGACGCCGTCGTCCGGATCAAGGGTGTCCCCGTCTTCTACCTGCCCTACCTGAGCTATCCCCTCAAAGAACGGGCCACGGGGTTTCTCATGCCCCGCCTGGGGTTCGGCGGCTCGAAGGGCTTCTCCCTCTCCCAGAGCTTCTACTGGGCCATGGCCCCGAACCTGGACGCCACGGTCGGCGTCGATCTCTATGCCGCCCGCGGCGCCGGCGCCGGTCTCGAGTACCGGTATCTCTTTCCGGGCGGCACGAAGGGCGACCTCAACCTCTACTACTTCATTTATAAAAGGCAGGGCGACGGCACGAAGCCCGGCAACTCGTCCATCGTCCGGCTCAACCACACCCAGACCCTGCCCCTCGGCTTCACGCTGGTCGCCAACGTCGACTATCAAACCTCCTACAGCTTTCTCCGCGACTACGACAACGACTTCCAAAGGGCCCTGTCCTTCAACCGCACCTCCCAGGTCTACCTGTCCCGCTCGTGGCGGCGGTTCAACCTGAGCGCCCGGGCCTCCCGCTTCGAGACCTACTTTTCCGAGCTCGACGACGCCAACGTCTCGACCTCGCTCCCGCAGATCAACTTCAACGTCTTCAAGACCCGGCTCTTCGCGCCGGTCTATTTCTCGCTGGCGGCCTCGCTCAACCGCTGGCAATACGGCTGGCGGTCCGATTTCGAGGCCGGGACGGAGCGGCGCTCGACCCGGCTCTCGGCCAGCCCGACCCTGAGCGTGCCGTTCGCGTCCATCCCCTGGCTGACGGCCACGACCTCGGTCACGGCCAATCTCAATTACTACGGCCAGAGCTTCGACCCGGAGACGGGCGCCGTCGTCGACGAGCCCCTCTTCACCAAGAACGTCGTCGCCTCGGTCGAGGTCGTCGGCCCCGTCTTCTACCGGATCTTCCACGGCCGTGACGGCCGGGCCCGGCTCAAGAACGTCGTCGAGCCGTACGTCGCCTATTCCTACGACAGCCCGACCCGGAACTCCGACCGGGTGGTGACCAACTTCGGGTTCTTCCGTTACCACCAGATGAGCTACGGGGTCACCAGCCGCTTCCTGTTCAAGGACGGGGACCGGGCCGTCGAGGTCTTCTCCCTCGGCCTGGGGCAGACCTATTACTTCTCGCCCGCCGACGGGCCCCTCTCGCGCTTCCCGGTCGACGGCGTCGCGCCCCGTTTCTCGGAGATCACCGGGACGCTCCGGTTCTATCCCCGGGCCAAGGTCAGCTTCGACGCCTCGGCCGCCTACAACCCCTATTACGACAGCCTCTCGAGCCTGAGGCTCAGCGGCACGGTCGGGGCCAGGGCGGAGGGGAACTTCCTGACGGTCAACTGGTTCACCAGCCGTAACGCCTGGATCACGGGGGTCGATCCCGGCCTGGTCGCGCTCTACAACCGCGACCAGGTCGGGGCCTTCGCCGGCCTGCGCCTGCCCCGCCTCGATCTCGATCTCGAGGCCGAGGCCGACTACAACATCGAGACCAAGAAGCTCCTCTACACGGGAGCCCGGCTGACCTACCACTACCAGTGCCTCGACTTCCATGTGGACGTCAGGTCCTACTACTA
>JBFYNT010000197.1:0-4922 GCA_041304225.1 Candidatus Aminicenantota bacterium | reverse complement strand
CAAGAAGCAGAGCCTGGCCCTGGCCGACCGGTTCCCCAAGGACTGCGCCCTGCTCGTCGTCGCCGGGCCGCAGAAGGACCTCCTGCCGAACGAGTACGAGACGATCCGGACCTATATCAGGGACGGCGGCCGGGCGCTCTTCCTGGTCGATCCCGAGACGCCGACCCTCCTGCCGCTTCTCCTCGCCGATTACGGCTTCAAGCTCGAGAACGACATCGTCGTCGACACGGTCTCGCGGCTGCTCGGCGGCGACTACTTCATGCCCGTCGTCAGCGAATACGAGCCGCACGCCATCACGGCCAAGTTCGGCTACGCCACGTTCTTCCCCTACGCCCGCTCCGTCGAGCTTGGCGAGACCAAGCCCGAGGGGGCCACGGTCGCCGCGCTGGCCAAGACCAGCCCCAACTCCTGGTCCGAGCGCGAGCTCGACCAGAAGGAGGTCAAGTTCACGGCCGGGAAGGACACCCAGGGCCCTATCGGCCTGGCAGCCGTCTCGTCGTTCAAGACCAAAGCGGACTCCCCCGCTCCGGCCGAGACCAAGGCGGGCGAGCCGGCGCCGGACGAAGCGGCCGAGAAGGAGGCCCGGGTCGCCGTCGTCGGCGACTCGGATTTCGCGAAGAACCGCTACTACGGCCTGTCCGGCAACGGCAATTTCTTCCTCAACGTCGCCAATTGGCTGGCGGAAGAGGCCGATCTCATCGCCATCCAGCCCAAGACCCAGACGCCGCGGACGGTCCAGATGACGCCAGCGCAGGGGCGCCTGCTCATGCTCGTCAGCCTGGTGCTTCTGCCCCTGGCCGTCCTCGTCGCCGGGGTCACGGTCTGGCTCCGGAGGAGGTCGCTGTGAAGATCAAGACGACCCTCGTCCTCGTCGGGGTTTTCGCCGCGCTGCTCGCCGTCGTCCTCTATTTCGACTCGAAGGGCGAGAAGGCCAAGGCCGCCGAGGAAAAGACGAACACGCTCATCGACCTGGCCGCCGACGACCTCCGCAAGGTCGAGATCGTCAGGGCCGGGGAGCGGCTGACCTTGGAGAGGGACGAGGCCGGGCCCTGGCGCCTGACCTCGCCGCTCGCGGCCGCCGCGGACGAGGTCGAGGCGAAGGGCCTCGTCGACGCCCTGGCCTCGCTCCGCATCGAGCGCGTCGTCGAGAAGGAGGTCAAGGACACCGCCGCCTACGGCCTTCCCGGGACGGAGATCTCGCTCTGGAGCAAGGGGAAGGACGTCCCGGTCAAGCTCTCCGTCGGCATGGAGAACCCGCTCGACAAGAGCCTCTTCGCCAAGCGCGGGGACGATCCGCGGCTGGTCCTGCTGGCTTCGACGCTCAAATCGACCCTCGATAAAAAAGCGTTCGACTTCCGCCAGAAGGACATTTTTAAATTCACGGCCGCCGACGTCCGGAAGATCAAGGTCAGGGCTAAGGAGGCCGCCTGGGAAGCGGCCCGCGACGAGAACGGCTGGATGCTGAAAGCCCCCGTCGCCGCCCTGGCCGCCAAGACCAAGATCGATTCGCTCCTCGACTCCCTGTCGGGCCTCCGGGCGAAGGAGTTCGTCGCCGAGGACAAGGAGGCCGGGGTGGCGGAGAAGTTCGGGCTGATCAAGCCCGGATACGAGGTCGCACTATCCCTCCCCTCTTCCAACCAGGAGATCGTCTTCACCCTCCACAAGCAGGGCGAATCCCAATACGCGACGACCTCGCTCTCGACGAAGATCGTCGCTTTCGAGGGCACCGTGCTGGCCGACCTCGACCGCAAGGTCGAAGAGATCCGGGAGAAGAAGGTCGCCGAATTCTACGCCTGGGACGCCCGCTCCGTCCTGATCAAGCGGGACGGACGCGAGATCGCGGCCGCCAAGGAGAAGACCGGCGACCAAGAGAAGTGGCTCCTCGATCCGGCGACCAAGGAAGAGGCCGACCGGACCAAGGTCGAGGATCTCGTACGCAAGATCGAGGGCCTCGAGGCGGCGGCGTTCGTCGACGTCCCCGCGCCGCTCGCCGCGTACGGCCTCGATCCCGGGACGGAGATCCGGATCAAGACCCTGGACTACCAGGGCCAGGAGAAGGAGACCGTCCTCCTTATCGGCAAAGAAGACGCGGTCAAGAAGCAGGTCGCGGTCAAGGTCCCCGGCCTCGGCTATCTCTTCCTCGTCGACTCCGACTTCCTGGCCGACCTGCCCAAGGACAAAGCGGATTGGAAGGCCGCTCCGCCGAAAGCCGAAGAAAGCCAGACCGATAAAAAATAGGTTCGCCGACCGACTGCTGGCCTGGTACCGGGCCCACCAGCGCGACCTGCCCTGGCGCCGGACGCGGGACCCCTACCTCATCTGGGTCTCCGAGGTCATGCTCCAGCAGACGACCGTCCCGGCCGTCGTCCCCTACTTCGAGCGCTGGGCAGCGACCTTCCCCGACCTCCGGAGCTTGGTCAAATCTCCCCTCCGGAGGGTCCTGCGCGAGTGGCAGGGCTTGGGGTACTATCAGCGGGCCCGCAATCTTCACCGCGCGGCTGGCCTCCTCCTCCGCGACCACGGCGGACGGGTCCCCGACGATCCGGCGGTTCTGAGGAAGCTCCCCGGTTTCGGTCCCTATACGACAGCCGCCGTCCTGAGCCTGGCCTACGGCCGCCCCCTGCCCGTCATCGACGCCAACGTCCGGCGCGTTTTGATGAGGATCCTCGGCCTGGAGGGCCCGGCCGGCCCGCGCGTCGATAAGACGCTTCTCGCTTTCCTCGCCACGGTCTTCCCCGCGGCCGCGCCGGGCGACTTCAACCAGGCCCTGATGGAGCTCGGCGCTCTCCTCTGCCGAGGCCGGAATCCCCAATGCCTGGACTGTCCCGTCCGCTTCGCCTGCCGGGCGGCCCAGGAGGGCACTCAGGAGATCATCCCCCGGCCCAAAACCCTGAAGCTCCAGGAGATCGAGGCGGTCGTGGCGGTCATCGAGCGCGACGGCCGCTACCTCATCCAACAGAGGGCGGACAAAGGCCTCCTGGCCGGTCTTTGGGAATTCCCGGGGGGCAAGGTCGAGCCCGGCGAAAGCCTGGCCGCGGCGCTCAAGCGCGAGGTCCGCGAGGAGGTGGGCGTGGAGGTCCGGATCCTTCGGCGCCTGGCGACGGTGCCGCACGCCTACACGCGGTTCCGGGTCAATCTCCACCCCTTCGTCTGCGCCCTCCGCGATCCGGACTTCGAACCCGGTGCCCGGCGGCGCTGGGTGACGCTCGCGTCGATCGGCAGGTATCCCCTGCCCTCGGGAAGCGTCCGGATCGTCGACGTCCTGGCCGGACGGCGCTAGTCCGCGAGGCCGAGCTCGCGGTGCTTGGCGGCGATCGTCTCGGCCAGCCGGTCGACGGCCTCGAAGTCGGCCGGCTTCGGCGCTCCCTTGCAGACGACGGGAGGCAGGAGCTCGACCTTAAGGTTGGGCATGGCGGCCTTGACGACCTCGACCATCCGGCCGCCCCAGCCGTAGGATCCCAGGATCGAAGCGAACCGGACCTTGGGCCGCAGGGCGTTGGCCAGCACGACCGCGTCAAGGGCCATCGGATGGGGCCCGACATGGACGGTCGGAGCGGCCACCACGATCGTCGCCGCGTCGACCAGGGCCATCGCCAGCTGGCCGATGTCGGCCGTGGCCATGTTGAAGGGGTAGGCGGTTAGGCCGCGCTCGGTCAGACCGTCGACCAGGCGCCCGACCAGAAGCTCGGTCGAGCCGTGCATGCTCACCCAAGGGATGACGACGCTGTTGTGGGGCTTGTCGTCGGTCCAGTCCCGGTAGGCCGCGATGATCGAGCCCGGGTCGCGGTGGATGGGACCGTGGCTCGGAGCGATGAGGCGGACCTCCAGGTCCTTGATCTTTTCCAGGTTCTTCTGGACGATCTTGCGGAAGGGCATCATGATCTCGGCGTAGTAGCGCTTGGCCTCGGCCAGGATGCAACCGACGCCGTCGACGAAGAGATCGGTCTGGGCCATGTGGGACCCGAACCAGTCGCAGCTGAAGAGGATCCGGTCCTCCTCGAGATAGGTCGACATCGTCTCGGGCCAGTGGACCCAGGGCGTGTAGATGAACCGGAGGGTCTTGCCGCCGAGGGCGAGCTTCTCGCCGTCGGCCACGGTCCGGATCCGGGCCGGGTCGATCGCCAGGTGGTCGACGAGCATGGACTTGGCCGGCTCGGAGGCCAGGACGACGGCCCCGGGATAGCGCTCGAGGAGCCAGGGGATGCCGCCCGAATGGTCCTGTTCGGTGTGGTTGGAAACGATATAGTCGAGCTTCGGGACGCCCTCCAGATAGACCTTCAGGACATCGAGCTTCTGTGGCTCGACGGCGTCGATGAGCGCGGTCTTGTCCCGGCCGGTCACAAGATAGGAGTTATAGCTCGTCCCGTCGGGCAGGGGGATGAGGGCGTCGAAGAGCCGCCGGTCGAAGTCCGGCGCTCCGACGTAATGGACATCGGGAACGATCTCACGGGGTTTCATGAAGTCCTCTCTCCTTGGATATCGCCATGAATTCCTACCAATTCTATAGTATATAGCCAAAAAAATAAAGGTCCTTTTCCGGATTTCGGGAAGTCCCTCTCTCGGGTTTTGCCTCGGGATATGCCTCTAGCTCCCCGGCCCCCCGGGAAGCGGGGAGCGAACCCCGGTGAGCGGACCAGGCAGGATCGGGACGGAGCACCCGGAGTCCCCAATCCTGCGAAATATCGGGAGAGAGAACTTTCTTGCGATATTTCCCAGCACCGCCCCTCCGTGTCTCTCCGGGGCGGCGCTGATGGTCGCTCCGTAAACTTCGCTCCCTGCCGCTCACCGCCTCGAGAGGGAGTCCCGGAAATGGGAGAAGAACCGGAATAATGGGGAATCGTTCAGACGCCGGGAAATTTGCGCTTGGCGAAGTAGATGATCTCCGGGTGCTTCTTGTAGCCGAGCGTTTGGAATACCGCCAT
>JBFYNT010000196.1:0-34938 GCA_041304225.1 Candidatus Aminicenantota bacterium | reverse complement strand
CTCCACGGTGACCGCGTTCTCGCCGAGCAGCTCCTCGATCTTCTTGATGAGGTCCTCCGAGGGCGTCACCTTCTGGACCTCGGCGCTCTGGACCACGACGCGGTAGGAGTGCGGCGTCTCGAGCTCGAACTGGACCGGGCACTTGCCCTCGTAGCCGTCGAGGACGGTCTTGAGCTCGGCGATCGTCGCGTCCTCGAGGCCGGGCAGGAAGATGCGGACCACGAGCCTCTTGGCCTGCTTCTCGAAGGCCTCGGCCAGGGGCATGGCCTGGCTCAGGCTGATGCGGCGGGTCTCTTCCTCGCCCATGTACTTGCCCTTGATCCAGACCAGCTGGCCCTCGCGCAGGTACGCGCCGTACCGGCCGAAGCTCTCGGGAAAGGCGACGACCTCGATCTTGCCCGTCAGGTCCTCGAGGAAGAAGGTGGCCATGCGCTCGTCCTTCTTGGTCTTGAGGGGCTTGAAGGAGCCGATGATGCCGGCCAGGCGGACGTCGCGGTCGAAGTCCCTCTCCGGATTGAGCTCGCTCACGAGATGGGACACGAGCTTGCGCAGACGGTCCTTGTGCCGGGCCAGGGGATGGCCGGTGATGTAAAGGCCGAGGGCGTCCATCTCGTAGGACAGGACGTGGGATTCGTCCCACTCCCGCATCTCCAGGACCTCCGGGGGGATGGGCGGCGGCTCGGCGACGCCCGGGCCGAAGAGGGAGTTCTGGCGGGCCGCCGCGGCCTTCTGGACGTCGTGCCCGAAGTCGATCATCCGGTCGAGCATGTGGTAGCACTGCGACCGCTTCCAGCCGAGCGAGTCGAAGGCCCCGGCCTTGATCAGGCTCTCGACGGCCTTGCGGTTGACGATCTTGGTGTCGTGCTCGAGGAAGAGATCGAAGGGCGACTTGAAGCCGCCGAGCGAGCGGCGGGCGGCCACGATCTCCTCGACGGCCGCCTGGCCGATGCCCTTGACCGCGGCCAGGCCGAAGCGGATGTCGCCGCCCTCGACGGTGAAGCGGAACTCGCTCTTGTTGATGTCCGGAGGCAGGACCTGGATGCCGATCTCGTGGCACTCGCCGATGTACTTGACGACCTGGGGCGTGGCGCCCCTCTCGGCCTCGGAGGTCAGCAAGGCGGCCAGGTAGTGGACGGGGTAGTGGGCCTTGAGCCAGGCCGTTTGGTAGGCCACCAGGGCGTAGACGGCGGCGTGGGACTTGTTGAAGCCGTACTCGGCGAACTCCTTGATCTGCTCGAAGATCTTGTCGGCCTTGGCCGAGGCGATGCCCTTCTTCCTGGCCCCCTGGACGAACTTCTGCTTCTGGGCCTTCATCGTCTCCTTGTCCTTCTTGCCCATGGCCTTGCGCAGCAGGTCGGCCCCGCCCAGGGTGAAGCCGGCCAGGTCGGTGGCGATGCGCATGACCTGTTCCTGGTAGACGATGATGCCCCGCGTCTCGCGGAGGACGGGCTCGAGCTCGGGCAGCTCGTAGGCGACCCGCTCGGGGTGGTGCCGGCGGTGGATGGACTCGTCGGTCATGCCGCTCTTGAGCGGCCCGGGGCGGTAGAGGGCGTTGAGGGCGATGAGGTCGCGGAACTCGGTCGGCCCGAAGCGTCGCAGAAGGTCCTTCATGCCCGGGCTCTCGAACTGGAAGACGCCGTCCGTGTTGCCCGACCGGAAGAGCTCGAAGGTCGCCGGATCGTCGAGCGGCAGGGCGCTGATGTCGATCGCCCGGCCCGTCTCGGCCTTGATGAGGGCCAGAGCGTCGTCGATGACCGTCAGGTTGCGCAGGCCGAGGAAGTCCATTTTCAGCAGGCCCAGGGCCTCGACGTCGCCCATGGCGAACTGGGTCGTGACCTCCCCCTTGGTCGACTGGTAGAGCGGCAGATACTCGACGAGCGGGCTCGGCGTGATGACGACCCCGGCGGCGTGGATGGAGGGATTGCGGACCTGGCCCTCGATCTTCTGGGCGATGGCCAGGAGCTGGGCGACCTTGGAGTTGCGGTCCCTGAGGGCCCGCAGCTCGGGCACGGTCTTGAGGGCCTCGGCGATGGTCGCGTCGACGGAGAAGGGGATCATCTTGGCGATGCGGTCGACCTCGGGCAAGGGGACCTCGAGGACGCGGCCGACGTCGCGGATGGAGCCCCGGGCGGCCATGGTCCCGAAGGTGATGATCTGGCAGACGTTGGCCGTGCCGTACTTCTCGGTCACGTACTCGATCATCTCCTGGCGGCGGCGGGCGCAGAAATCCATGTCGATGTCGGGCAGGCTGATGCGCTCGGGATTGAGGAAGCGCTCGAACAGGAGGTCGTACTCGATCGGGTCGATCTCGGTGATGCGCAGGGCGTAGGCCAGCAGGCTGCCGGCGGCCGAGCCGCGGCCCGGCCCGACGGGGATGCCCTTTTCGCGGGCGGCCTTGAGCAGGTCCCAGACGATGAGGAAGTAGCCCTCGAAGCCCATCTTTTTGACCAGGGCGATCTCCCGCTTGAGCCGCTCCTCGTACTCGGCGGGGGTGTGTTCGCCCCGGGCGTCGCCGTTGCCGTCGCCCGCGACGCGGGCCGCCATGCGGGCGTGGAAGCCGGCCCAGGCGACCTCCTCGAAGTAGGCGCTAAGCTCCTGGCCCGCGGGCGGCTCGAAGTTGGGCAGGTGATACTTCTTGGCCGGGAAATCGAAGCCGCACCGGGCCGCGATCTTGCCCGTGTTCTCGATGGCGTCGGGCGTGTCGTGGAAGAGGGCCGCCATCTCGGCGGCCGACTTGAAGTAGAACTGGTCGGTCGAGAACTTGAGACGGTCCGGGTCCGAGATCTTGCGGTTCGTCTGGATGCAGACCAGGACGTCCTGGCTTTCGGCGTCCTCGCGGCGGGCGAAGTGGATGTCGTTGGTGGCCACGAGGGGCAGGCCGAGCTTGCGGGCCACCGCGACGAGCTGGGGATTGACCGCCTTCTGCTCCGGGAGCCCGTGGTCCATGAGCTCGACGTAGAAGTCGCCGGGGGCGAAGATGGCGGCGTATTCCCGGGCCGCCTCCTCGGCCTTCTCCGGCAGTCCCCGGGAGAGCCAGACCGCCAGCTCGCCCTTGAGGCAGGCGGACAGGCCGATGAGCCCTTCCGAGTGGGCGGCTAAGAGCTCCTTGTCGATCCGCGGCCGGTAATAGAAGCCCTCGGTGTAGCTCTGGGTGACGAGCTTGCAGAGGTTCCGGTAGCCGGCCTCGTCCTTGACCAGGAGGACCAGGTGGAAGTGGTGGATGTCGTTCGGGCCGCCCGGCCTCTTGTCGAAGCGGCTCTGCGGGGCGACGTAGGCCTCGCAGCCGAGGATGGGCTTGACGCCCTTGGCCTTGGCCTCCTTGAAGAACTGGACCGCGCCGAAGATGTTGCCGTGGTCGGTGATGGCCACGGCCGGCATCTTGGCCTCGTAGGCCTCGCCGACGAGCCTGGCCACCCGCAGACAGCCGTCGAGGACGCTGTACTCGGAATGGTTGTGCAGGTGGACGAAGGTCGGTTCCATGAACGGCTATCTCTTTCGAAGCCGGCCGGGCCGCCGCGGCGGGCCGGCCGGAGGGCCTAGGCTATTCCCACTCGATCGTCCCGGGCGGCTTGGTCGTCACGTCGTAGACGACCCGGTTGACGCCCCGGACCTCGTTGACGATGCGCGTCGACACGCGGGCCAGGAGCCGGGCCGGCGCGGGATACCAGTTGGCCGTCATGCCGTCCGTGCTCTGGACGAGCCGGACGACGACGACCCGGTGGTAGGTCCGCTGGTCGCCCATGACGCCGACCGAGCGGACGGGCAGGAGGACGGCGAAGGCCTGCCACAGCTTCTTGTAGATCCCGGCCTTCTGGACCTCTTGGAGGACGATGTCGTCGGCCGCCCGGAGGATCTCCAGGCTCTCCCGGTTGACCTCGCCGATCAGCCGGACGGCCAGCCCGGGGCCGGGGAAGGGATGCTGATGGATGAATTCGGCGTCGACCCCGAGCTCCAGGGCCAGGGCCCGGACCTCGTCCTTGAACAGCTCGCGGAGAGGCTCGACCAGCCGGAACCTCAGGCCCTTGGGCAGCCCGCCGACGTTGTGGTGCGACTTGATGACCGACGAGGGGCCCTTGACCGGGTTCGACTCGATGACGTCGGGGTAGATGGTGCCCTGGGCCAGGAAGGCGGCCCCGCCGAGGCGCATGGCCTCGCGCTCGAAGAGGTGGATGAAGAGGCGCCCGATCGTCTTGCGCTTGCGCTCGGGCGAGACCACGCCGCGGAGCTTCTCCAGGAACAGGTCCGAGGCGTCGATGCCGATGACCTTGAGGGCGAACTTGTGGCGGAAGGCCTCCATCAGGGCCTCGTACTGGCCCTTGCGGAGGAGGCCGTTGTCGATGAAGATGCAGGTCAGCTTCGAGCCGATGGCCTTGTGGATGATGAGCGAGGTGACCAGGGAATCGACGCCTCCGGACAGGCCGCAGATGACCCGGCCCGGTCCCACCGTCTCGCGGATCTCCTTGACCTTGCGGTCGATGAACGAGGAGATGGTCCAGTCGGCCTTGAGGCCCGCTCCGCGGAAGAGGAAGTTGCCCAGGACCTTGAGGCCTTCCTTGGTGTGGATGACCTCCGGATGGAACTGGACGCCGTAGAACTTCCGGGCCCGGTCCTCGATCACCGCGTCCCGGGTGTTGGCCGTGCTCCCCGTCAGGCGGAAGCCGGGCGGGACCCGGTCGAGCCGGTCGCCGTGGCTCATCCAGACCTGCTCCTTGTCCTTGACCTTGGCCAGCAGGCACGTCCGGTCGAGGACGCGCAAGGCGGCGAAGCCGTACTCGCGCTCCTGCGACGGGATGACCTCGCCGCCGAGGAAGTAGGCCATGAGCTGGACCCCGTAGCAGATGCCGAGGATGGGCACCCCCAGCTTGAAGATCCCCTTGTCCGGGTGCGGCGCGCCCTTGCCGTAGACGCTCTGCGGCCCGCCCGAGAGGACCAGGGCCGAAGGCTTGGCCTTGCGGATCGCGGCGAGCGGGGTCGAGAACGGCAGGATCTCGGAATAGACGCCGAGCTCGCGGATCTTGCGGGCGATGAGCTGGGTGTACTGCGACCCGAAATCGAGGATGAGGACTTTCTGCATGGAGAGATATTAGCAGAGCGGGGACTATGTTTCAATTTGTGCTAAAATACGGAGAACCGCACGATCGAGGGGGCATGGACCCTTGGTACGTGTCCAGTCAGGAGACACATCATGGAATGGGAAGACCTGGCCCGCGAGCTGAGCCAACAGACCGATACGAAGATCATCCTGCTGGTCATGGACGGCGTCGGGGGGCTGCCCGCCGACGGACAGAGCGAGCTCGAAGCGGCGTGCAAGCCGAACCTCGACGCGCTGGCCAAGGCCGGGGTCTGCGGCCTCTCCGATCCGGTCATGATGGGCATCACCCCGGGCAGCGGGCCGTCGCACCTGGCCCTGTTCGGCTACGATCCCCTGAAGTACCAGCTCGGCCGCGGCATACTCGAAGCCCTCGGCTCGGGCGTCGAGGTCGGCCGGAACGACCTCGTGGCCCGCGGCAATTTCGCCACGGTCAAGGACGGCTTCGTCGTCGACCGACGGGCCGGCCGCATCCCGACCGAGGAGAACGTCCGCATCTGCGGCTTCCTCAACGACCGCCTGCCGAAGCGCGAGGGCCTCGAGGTCCGCGTTTTCCCGGGGAAGGAGCACCGCTTCGTGGCCCGGTTCACGGCCGAGGGCCTCGCCGACGCCCTGTCCGACGCCGATCCCCAGAAGGAAGGCAAGCCGCCCGTTCCGACGGCGCCGCTCGCGCCCGAAGCGGCCAAGGCGTCCGCGGTCGTCAACCGCTTCCTCGACGACGTCGCCGAGGTCCTGGCGGCCGAGCCCAAGGCCAACGCGGCCCTGCTCCGAGGCTTCTCCAAGTTCCCCTCCATCCCGACCATGCAGGAGCTGTTCAGGCTCCGGCCGGCGGCCGTCGCCAATTACCCCATGTACAAGGGGCTGGCCAAGCTCCTGGGCATGGAGGTCATCTCGGTCGGCGGCGAGACGGCCGACCTCTTCGACGCCCTGGAGAAGAACTGGGACAAGCACGACTTCTTCTACGTCCACTACAAAAAGACCGACTCGACCGGCGAGGACGGCAAGTTCGCGGCCAAGGTGGCCGCGATCGAGGCCCTCGATCCCTTCCTCCCGAGGCTCCTGGCCCTGAAGCCCGACGTCCTGGTCGTCACCTCGGACCACTCGACGCCGGCCGCGCTCAAGGGCCACTCCTGGCACCCGAACCCGTTCCTGCTCGTCTCGCCGACCGCCGGTTCCGACGACGTCGCGGCCTTCGCCGAACGGGCCTGCGCCAAGGGGATGTTCGGCCGCTTCCGCTCGATCTCGGCCATGCCCCTCATGCTGGCCCACGCGCTGAAGCTCCAAAAATACGGCGCCTAGACAACTCCCGCCGGCTTCTATACAATTGATGTGAATTGAAATCCGAGCGCGCGCAAACGGCCCTTTACCTCGTCACGGCCCTCGCTCTCTCCCTCGCGGCCGCGCCCCAGGACGACCCGCGGGTGGAGATCGTCAACCTCCGCCGTTCGACTCACCCCAATTTCACCCGGGTCGTCCTCGACATCGGCAAGCTCCGCGAATACATCCCCGGCGAGCTGCGCGACCCCGGCCGGATCTACGTCGACGTCCTCCAGGCCAAGCTCAATCCCCTCCTGCAGGGACAGTCGTATCCCGTCAAAGTGGATTACATCAGCCAGATCCGCATCTCGCAGAAGACCCCCTCGACGGTCCGCCTGGTCGTCGACGTCGATTTCTCGCGGATCGTGTCCTACCGGGTCTATCACCTCTTCGACCCGTTCCGGCTGGTCATCGACGTCTATCCCCGCGAGGCGAACGGGGCGGCACCGGCGGAAAAGCCGGTCGAGAAGCCGGCCGACAAGACGGCGGTACCCGGCACCAAGACCGCGCCGCCGCCCGTCAAGCGCGACGTCGACCCGAAGGACCCGAACCTGAACGCGACCTCCATGGCCCGCCAGCTCGGCCTCGGCGTCCGGACGGTGGTCATCGATCCCGGGCACGGCGGGCCGCGCCCCGGGACGATCGGCAAGAGCGGCCTCCAGGAGAAGGAGGTCAACCTCGGCGTCGCCCTGGCCCTCCGGAAGCTGCTCCGGGACAAGGCCGGCCTCGAGGCCGTCCTGACCCGGGAGTCGGACGTCGACGTCAGCCTCGAGGACCGGACGATCATCGCCAACCAGAAGCGGGCCGACCTGTTCGTCTCCATCCACGCCAACGCCCACCGGGACCGCAAGCGCGGCGGGGTCGAGACGTTCTTCCTCAACGTCAGCCCCGATCCTTCCGTCATCGAGCTGGCCGCGGCCGAGAACGCCACATCGACCAAGAACATCGGCGAGATGAAGACGATCCTCCAGAAGATCGTCCAGAACAGCAAGGTCCAGGAGTCCCGGGGCCTGGCCGAGAAGATCCAACGGAACCTGGTCAAGGCCCTGTCCCAGGACCTGCCCTCGATCAAGAGCCTGGGCGTCAAGGGCGGGCCCTTCTGGGTCCTCATCGGCGGCGAGATGCCGTCGGTCCTCGTGGAGATCTCCCACCTCAGCAACGCCCGGGAGGAGGCCAAGCTCCGGACCCAGAAGTACCGCGAGCTGGCCGCCCAGGGCATCTACGACGGGATCATGGAATACATTCACTCCCTCGGCAAAGGATGATCCGCATGAGAAGACGCGATTTCCTCAAGGACGCCGCCGTCGCCGGCCTGGCCCTGCGCTTCGGCACCCCGGCCCTGGCCGGACAACAAGCCTCCGTCGGCCCCCTCCCTTCCCTGGCCCTCGTCGAAGGCGAATCGCCGGCCGCCATCACCAAAGAAGCATTGTCCCTGCTCGGCGGCATGGGCAAGTTCGTAGGCCGCGGCGACAAGGTCGTCATCAAGCCCAACATCGGCTGGGACCGGACGCCCGAGATGGCCGCCTGCACCAATCCCGAGGTCGTCCGGACCCTGGTCGAGCTCGTCCTCGAGGCCGGGGCCAAGAAGGCCGTGGTCATCGACAACACGACCAACCAGGCCAAGCGCTGCTACGTGCGCTCGGGCATCCAGGCGGCCGTCGAGCAGGCCGGCGGCGACATGCTCTTCGTCGACGACTACCGGGTCAAGAAGATGGCCCTCAAGGGCGAGTGGCTCAAGGAGTGGGAGATCCTGCTCGACGTCGTCGAGGCCGACAAGCTCATCAACGTCCCCATCGCCAAGCATCACTCGCTCTGCCGCCTGACCCTGGGCGGCAAGAACTGGCTCGGCGCGACCGGCGGCGCCCGCAATCAGTTCCACCAGAGCCTCGACAAGACGGTCGTCGACCTGGCCGCCTTCTTCAAGCCCCAGCTCACGGTCCTCGACGCCTACCGCATCCTCGTCCGCAACGGACCGCAGGGCGGCCGGGTCTCCGACACCGAGCTGCGCCGGACCGTGGTCGCCGGCACCGACCCGGTCGCGGTGGACACCCTGGGCGCCTCCTTCTTCGGGGTCGCCCCGAACGAGCTGCCCTACCTGGGCCTGGCCCGCGAGCGGGGCCTCGGCGAGACCGATCTCGGGAAGGTGCGCCTTGAAAAAAGAAAGGTCTAGGAAATACCGGAACCTCGAACGCCTGCGCATCCTGAGCCAGGCGGTCTTCTTCGGCTTCTACCTCTATCTCCTGTTCGGGGCCCACTACACGGGCGAAGACTATATCGGCTCGACCGTCCAGCGCTTCTTCCACTTCGACCCGCTGCTGGCGCTGGTGACTATCGTCTCGGCCCGGCTCGTTTACGCCTATTTCCTGTTCTCCCTCGTCACCGTGGTCGCGACCGTCCTCTTCGGCCGCTTCTTCTGCGGCTGGGTCTGTCCCCTCGGCGCCCTCCACCAGTTCTCCTCGTTCGCCTTCAAGCGGCTGAAGTTCCTCAAGCCGCCGCGCGAGGACAAGGCCAGCCTGGCCCCGAAGTACTACATCCTGGTCGCCGTCCTGGCCGGGGCCGTCTTCGGGCTCGACCTGGCCGGCTATCTCGATCCCTTCTCGTTCCTGACCCGGTCCCTGTCCGTGGCCGTGCTGCCCTCGCTCGCCCAGGCCCTCTCGAGCCTGAACGGCGTACTCTACGGGCTCGGCGCCACCGGCCTGGCCCGCTCGATCTCCCAAGCCCTGACCGGCTGGACCATCAACACAACCTTCGTCCAGGGCTTCTCGGTGGGCCTCCTGTTCCTCGGCGCCGTGGCCCTCAACGCCCGCCGGGAGCGGTTCTGGTGCCGACATCTCTGCCCGGCCGGGGCCCTGCTCGGCCTCCTCAGCCGCTGGAACCTTCTCAAGCTCCGGATCGACGAGGAGAAGTGCATCAAGTGCGGCCTCTGCACCCAGCACTGCGAGACCCAGGCCCGGCCCTATCCGAACGACCAGTGGAAGAGCGGCGAGTGCGTCTACTGCCTGGACTGCGCCTCGATCTGCCCGACCGCGGCCATCGGCTTCCGGCTCTCGGCCCGGCCCGAGAAGCTGACCAACGTGTCGAACGTCGACCTCTCCCGGCGCAAGCTCCTGCTCACGACCCTGCTCGGGATGGTCGCCGTGCCCTTCTTCCGTCTGACGCCCTCGCACAAGCGGGCCTCGCTCAAGCTCATCCGGCCGCCCGGGTCGCTCGATGAGCCCAAGTTCCTGGGCAAGTCCGTCAAGTGCGGCCAGTGCAGGCGGGCCTGCCCGACGGGCGGACTCCAGCCGGCGCTCGCCGAGGGCGGGCCCGAGGGGATCTACACGCCGATGCTCGTGCCCAAGATCGGCTACTGCGAATATTATTGCTCGCTCTGCACCCAGGTCTGCCCCACCGGGGCCATCAGGAAGCTGACCATCGAGGAGAAGAACCAGGTCAAGATGGGCACGGCCTGGGTCAACAAGAGCCGCTGCATCCCCTACGTCCTGGGCAAACCCTGTATCGTCTGCGAGGAGCACTGCCCCGTCTCGCCCAAGGCCATCAAGCTGGTCGAGGTCGAGGCCAAGCTCCCCGACGGCACGGTCGCCGTCCAGAAGGCGCCGGTCATCGACATCGAGCTCTGCACGGGGTGCGGCATCTGCGAGAACAAGTGCCCGGTCATGGACGACCCGGCCATCTTCGTCACGAGCGTGGGGGAGACGCGGTCGCAGACGAACCGCCTGCTTTTGGACATCACCGGCGGTTCGGCGGAAGATCCCTACAAGTAGAGCTTAATCGGCCAGCGCCTTCTTCAACTCGGCCGTGAGCTTCGGCAGGACCTCGAAGAGATCGCCGACGATGCCGTAGTCGGCCACTTTGAGGATGGGCGCCTCGGGGTCCTTGTTGACGGCCACGATGACCTTCGAGGACGACATCCCGGCCAGATGCTGGATGGCCCCCGAGATGCCCGCGGCGATATAGAGGTTCGGCGAGACGGTCTTGCCGGTCTGCCCGACCTGGTGCTGATGGCCGATCCAGCCGGAATCGACCGCCGAGCGCGAGGCGCCCACGGCGGCCCGGGGGAATACGGCGGCCAGGTCGCGCACGAGGGAGAAGGCGTCGGGGCCCTTGAGCCCGCGGCCGCCCGAGACGACGACCTCGGCCTCGGTGACGTCGAGCTCGCCGCTCTCCTCCTTGAGGACCTCGGTGACCCGCCCCTTGATCGAGCCGTCGGGGACGGTCACGCTCTTGCGGATCACTTCGCCCGAAGCCGGACGGGCCTCCGCGAGCGTGAAGATATTCGGCCGGAGCGTGGCCAGCTGAGGCCGCGATCTGAGGGTCAGCGTCAGGAAGGCCTTCCCGGCGTAGATGGGCCTGGTGAACTCGAGGGCCCCGTCCTTGACGGCGACCTTGACGCAGTCCGAGGCCAGCCCGGCGCCGAGCCGGGCCGCGACCCGGGGAGCCAGGTCCCGGCCCATGGCCGTGGCCGGGAAGAACAAGGCCGCCGGGCCTATCTCCGCGGCGAGATCGGCCATGGCGACCGCGTAGGCCTGGCTGGAGTAATCCGCCAGGGCCGGGCTCTCGAGGACGTAGACCTTGGCCGCGCCGTAGGCGAAAGCCCCGGAAGCCAGGTCCGCGACCGATCCCCCGACGAGGACCGCGGTCACTTCGACGCCGAGCTCGGCGGCCCGGCGGCCGGCCTCGGAGAGGGTCTCGAGCGAGCTCTTCTTGATCTTCCCGTCGCGCGTTTCGAGATATGCGGCGATCATCGTTCCTCTCCCCTATATGACCTTGGCCTCGTCCCGCAGGAGGCGGACGAGCTCCCGGACCGTTCCGGCCGGATCTCCCTGGAGGATCGTTCCGGTCTTCCTCGCGGGCGGCAGGTCGATCCCCGTGACGACGACCGCCGGGGCCAGGTCGGCGGGCGAGAAGCCGAGCTCCTCGAGCGTCACGGCCGGGATGTCCTTCTTCTTAGCGGCCATGATGCCCTTGAGGGTCTCGTAACGCGGTTCGTTCAGGCCCTTCTGGGCCGTGACGACGGCCGGGAGGGACAGCGCGACCTTCTCGGTCCCGCCTTCGATCTCCCGGTGGGCCGTGGCCTCTCCGCCCTCGACCGCGAGCTTGGTCACGACCGTCGCCTGCGGCAGGCCGAGGAGCTCGGCGACCATGGCCGGGACCTGGCCGTTGTCCGCGCCGACCGACTGCTTCCCGAACAGCAGGAGGTCGGCCCCGGCGAACCGGCGCTCGACGGCCCGGGCGATGATCCGGGCGGTCCGCAGGCCGTCGTAGGTCTCGGGCGTGTCGTCCCGGACGAGGAGGGCCTCGTCGGCGCCCATGGCCAGGCACTTGCGGAGGACGGCGGCCGTCTCCTCGCGCCCGACGGAAACGACCCGGACGGTCCCGCCCTTGGCTTCCTTCAACCGGAGCGCCTCTTCCATGGCGTATTCGTCGTAGGGGCTGACGACGAAGTTCAGCCCGTCCTCGGAGACGGACCGGGTCTCGTGCTGGATGCGGATGCGGGACTCCGTGTCCGGCACCCTCTTGACGAAGACGAGAATGTTCATCCGATAGTCCTCCTCGGAACGTGTCCGGCCCCTCCGGCCGGCGGCCTTACGGACGCTCGAAGCGCTTGAAGACGAGCGCGCCGTTCGTCCCGCCGAAGCCGAACGAATTGCTGAGCGCGTGGACGATCTCGGCCTTCCGGGCGGCGTTGGGGACGTAGTCCAGGTCGCATTCGGGATCGGGGAACTCGTAGTTGATGGTCGGCGGCATGACCTGGTGGAGCAGGCTCAGGGCCAGGACCCCGGCCTCGAGGCCGCCGGCCGCGCCGAGCAGATGGCCGGTCATGGACTTGGTCGAGCTGACGGCGACGCGCCGGGCGGCCTCCCCGAAGACCCGCTTGATGGCCGCCGTCTCGGTCTTGTCGTTGAACGGCGTCGAGGTGCCGTGGGCGTTGATGTACTGGACGTCTTCCGCCCGGATGCCGGCGTCCTCGATGGCCCGGGCCATGACCCGCACGGCGCCGTCCCCGTCCGGGGCCGGAGCGGCGACATGGTAGGCATCGCTGGTCATGCCGTAGCCGACGATCTCGGCGTAGATCCGGGCGCCGCGGCGCAGGGCCCGGCCGAGCTCCTCGATGATGAGGACGCCCGCTCCCTCGCCCATGACGAACCCGTCCCGTTTCGCGTCGAACGGCCGGGAGGCCTTGGCCGGCTCGTCGTTGCGCTCCGAGATGGCCTTGATGGCCGTGAAGCCGGCCAGGCTGAGAGGCGTCAGGGGCGCCTCGGCCCCGCCGGCGATCATGATGTCGGCGTCGCCCCGGGCGATGATCCGGAACGAGTCGCCGATCGCGTGCGTGCCGGTGCTGCAGGCCGTGGCGTTGGCGCAGTTGGGGCCCTTGGCGCCGTAGCGGATGGAGATCTGGCCCGAGGCTTCGTTGATGATGGTCTGGATGAGGAAGAACGGCGAGACCCGGTCCGGGCCCTTCTCCAGGAGGACCTTGTGGTTCTCCTCGATGGAGCCCAGGCCGCCGATGCCCGAGCCGACGTAGGTGCCGGCCCGGTCGCTCTGGAGATCGGCCCGGTCGACGCCGGAGTCGGCCACGGCCAGCTCCGCGGCCGCCAGGGCGAAACGGATGAAGGGGTCCATCTTGCGGACCTCTTTGCGGTCGATGAAGGCCAGGGGATCGAAGTCCTTGACCTCGCCGCCGAACCGGGTCGTGTAGCGCGAGACGTCGAACCGGGTCAAGCCGGCGATGCCGCTCTCGCCGCGGAGCAGGGCCTGCCAGGTCCGGTCCGTGCCCGTACCGAGCGGCGAGACCAGGCCGACGCCGGTGACGGCGACCCGTCTTTCGGGAAAAGCGTCCCTGTTCATGGAGCCAACGCTGTTAAAAAGTCGGGAGCGGGGGAGCGGCCTATTTCGCGTGCCCCACGATGTAGTCGATGGCCTTGCCGACCGTGGTCAGCTTTTCGGCCTGGTCGTCGGGGATGTCCAGCCCGAACTCGTCCTCGAGGGCCATGACGAGCTCGACGGTATCCAGAGAATCGGCGCCGAGATCATCGATGAAGGACGCGTCTTCCGTGACCTGCTCCTCGCTGATGCTCAGCTTGTCGGAAACGATGGCCCGGACCTTCTTGAGCAGTTCCTCTCTTTGCATGGTGTCCTCCTTCCTAAATGTTAGAGATGATGACGGACCGCCTACATATATAAGCCGCCGTTCACGCTGACCACCTGGCCCGTGATATAGGCGGCCTCTTCAGAGAGCAGGAATTTTACCGCAAATGACACGTCTTTGGGAAGCCCGAATTTTTTCAGGGGGATGGCCTCGAGGTAGGTCTTCTTGACCTCCTCGGGCAGGGCGTCGGTCATGGCCGTGGCGATGAACCCCGGCGCGACCGCGTTGACCGTGATGCCCCGGGAGCCGACCTCGCGGGCCAGGGACTTGGCCAAGGCGACGACGGCGGCCTTGGAGGCGGCGTAGTTGGTCTGCCCGGGATTGCCCATGAGCCCGGCGATCGAGGCGATATTGACGATGCGGCCGTAGCGGGCGGCGATCATGGTCCGCAGGACGGCCCGGGAGAAGGCGAACGTCCCCTTGAGGTTGACCCGGATGACGGCATCCCAGTCCTCCTCCTTCATGCGCATGAGCAGGCCGTCCCGGGTGATGCCGGCGTTGTTGACCAAGTGGTCGATCCGGCCGTGGGCGGCGGCGACGGCCGCGACGGCGCCGTCGACCGCGGCGGTGTCGCCGACGTCGACGGCCCTGGCCTCGGCCCGGCCTCCCGCGGCAACGATCGACGCGGCCACGGCCTCGAGCTTGGCCGCCTGGACGTCGACCAGGACGACCGCGGCGCCTTCCGCGGCCAGGTCGCGGGCGATGGCCTCGCCGATGCCCTGGGACGCGCCCGTGACGATGGACACCCGGCCTTCGAACCTCATCATGCGCCGGCTCCCTTCATGGCGTGCTCGTAGCGGAGGATCTCCGCCTGGATCTTCTCCTGGACCCGGTTGGCGACGAACTCCCGGGCCCGGTCGATGGCGTTGCGGACGGCGGCCGGATTGGACCGGCCGTGCCCGATGACGCAGACGCCGTCGAGGCCGAGGAGCTGGGCCCCTCCGTATTCGGAGTAGTCGATCTTCTTGTAGATCTTCTTAAGGTGCCGCTTCATGAGCAGGTAGCCGAGCTTGGCGAAGATATTCTTGGTGATCTCGTGGCGGGCCATGGACAGGACGTTCTGGACGACGCCCTCGGAGGCCTTGAGGGCCACGTTCCCGGTGAAGCCGTCGCTGACGATGACATCGGACACGCCGGAGAACATGTCCTTGCTCTCCACGTTGCCGACGAAGCGCAGGGGCGCCGACTGGAGGCGGTCGAAGGCCTCCTTGACCAGATCGTTGCCCTTGCCCTTTTCCTCCCCGATGCTCATCAGGCCGATCCGCGGGTCCTTGACCCCGACCACCGCCTCCATGAAGATCTTGCCCATGAAGGCGAACTGGACGAGATTGTGAGGCTGGCAATTGGCGTTGGCCCCGACGTCGAGCAGCAGCGTCTTCCCCTCGATGCCGGGGACGAGGATGGCCAGGGCGGGCCGGTCCACGCCCTTGAGCGAACCGAGGACGTCGCGGGAGATGTAGACGACCGCGCCGGTGTTGCCCATGCTGACGAAGGCGTCGGCCCGGCCGTCCTTGACGAGCTGCGCCCCGACGCGGATCGAGGAGGCTTTTTTCTTCCGGAAGGCGAGGAGCCCTTCGCCCATGCCGATCTCCTCGGGGGCGTCGATGATCGTGGCCCGGGAGGCCGCGAGCCCGCTCCGCGCGATCTCGCGGGCGATGGTGTTCTCGAGCCCGACCAGGAGGACGTCGATGCCGAAGTCCTCGGCCGCCCGGAGGGCGCCCGGCACGGCGGCCTTGGGGCCGAAATCCCCCCCCATCGCGTCGACGGCGATCCTCATGGACGGGATCCGCGTCAGTCTTTGGTCCCTTCCGTCACCTGCCGCCCCTTGTAGTGCCCGCAATCGGGGCAGGCCCGATGGGGCAGCTTGGGATTGCCGCATTTGGGGCAGACGGAGAAGGTCGGAAGGGTGAGACCGTCGTGGGAACGGCGCTTGCCTTTTCTCGTCGGTGAGTGTCGTCTCTTTGGATTAGGCATTTAACTTTTGTCTCTCACGTTGAATTTGATCTTGTTCCAACGGGTGTCGGTTTCCTTGACCAGGCAGGAGCACTTGGCATCGCGGATGATCTCGCCGCAGACGGCGCAGATGCCCTCGCAGTCCGCCGCGCACAGGGGCTTGGCCGGGAAGGTCAGGTTGAGCTGCTCGAGGACGACGGCCCGGAGGTCGATCTGGCGGTCGGCGTAGAACATCTGGTCCATCTTGTCGTCCGCCAGCTCGTCGCCGAGGCCTTCGATATCCTCGGGCATGTAGACGAGGTCGAACCGGCTGGCCACGGGGAACTCGAACGGCGTCAGGCAGCGCGCGCAGACGAAGCTCAGGCGGGCCGTGATCTCGCCTTGGACGAGGACCTCTTCGCCGACCAGCCGGACCGTGACCTCGGCGTGGGCCGGCTCGAGGAAAACGGCGTTCTCCTCGACCAGGTCCAGGCCGAGGAACTCGAAATCCCGGGACAGGCGAAGGCCTTCCGGGGGCAGGCGGTCGATATCGATGAGCATCGTCGTATCCAACGAATAATCCTCTGGAAAAAGTCATCTTATTATACCAATCGGGTCCCCGTTGTCAAATAAGCGGGGCCGGTCAGGAAGGGCCCGCCAGGGGGGAAATCGGGCTTGAACCGGGGGGGCGGACGGGTATAATACCGCCATGGGCGGCTTCAATACCCGGGTGGACTTCAAGGGGGCCGCCTACATCGTCCAGACCCAGGACAAGGGACCCACCGCCCAGTACGTCGAATCCCTGATCTATAAGGCGGGACGGCTGTTGGCTTCCAAACGGGCCTTCTACACGGCCTTTGTCGGCACGCCCGACGTCAAGGACAGGATCGAGCGGATGATGGAGGACCAGCACAAGACGATCCTGGGGCAGATCGTCGAAGGCAGGTACGACTGAGTCCGGCACGGCTTTTCCTCATCGACGGGAACTCCCTCCTCTACCGTTCCTATTACGCCGTCCAGAGGCTCGCCAGCTCGGCCGGCTTCCCGACCGGCGCCATCTACGGCTTCCTCTCCTCCCTGCGCAAGCTCCTCGATCATGAGAAGCCGGAGTACGTGGGCGTCGTCTTCGACGTCAAGGGCCCGACCGTCCGGCACGACGCGTTCGAGGGCTACAAGGCCCACCGCAAGCCCATGCCGGACGACCTGGTCCCCCAGGTCCCCAAGCTCAAGGAGGTCCTCAGGGCCCTGCGGATCGCCTCGGCCGAGTACCCCCGCTACGAAGCCGACGACGTCCTGGCCACGCTGGCCGCCAAAGCCGCGACCCGGGGCCTGCGGACGATCATCGTCACCACTGACAAAGACCTCCTCCAGGTCGTCGACCGGACGACGTCCGTTTGGAACCCGTCCAAGGAGACGACCGTCGACGAGCCCGGGGTCGAAGCCTCGTTCGGCGTCGGGGCCGGCCAGGTCGTCGACGTCCTCGCCCTCTGGGGCGACCCCTCCGACAACGTCCCGGGCGTCCCCGGAATCGGCGAGAAGACGGCCAAGTCCCTCATCAAGGAGTTCGGCTCGCTCGACAGCCTCCTCGAACGGCTCGATCAGGTCAAGAACCCCCGGGTCCGGGAGAGGATCGCGCAGAACCGGGAGGTCCTCGAACTCAGCCGGCGGCTGGTCACCGTGTGCCGCGACCTCGACGTCGAGCTCGACCTCGACCGCTACGCCGTCCAGGAGCCGGACGAGCGGGAGACCGTGCGCCTCTTCGGGGAGCTCGAGTTCTCCTCCCTGCTCCCGGATTTCCTGCGGAAGCCTCGCGGCCCGGCCGTGAAGGATTTTCAGGTCGTCAGCGAGGAGGCCGGCCTCCGGGCCCTGGCCGCCCGGATCGCCGAGGCCGGCGAAGTCGCGCTGGACACCGAGACCGACAGCCCCGTTCCGACCCGGGCCCGCTTGGTCGGGATGTCCTTCTCGCTCGTCCCCGGCCAGGCCTTTTACGTCCCGGTCGGGCACGACTACCTGGGGGCCCCGGCCCAGATCCCCAAGAAGCGCGCCCTGCAGATCCTCAAGCCCGTCCTCGAGGACCCGAAGGTCCTCAAGACGGGCCAGAACGTCAAGTACGATCTGATCGTCCTCGAGCGAGAGGGCGTCCGGCTGGCCGGCCTGGACCGGGACACGATGGTCCTGTCCTACCTCCTCGAGCCCAACTGGGGCAAGCACGGCCTTGAAAAGCTGGCCCTCCACTACCTGCGGGAGACCAAGACGCCCTACGGGGAGATCGTCGGCAAGGGAAAGAACGAGCAGACGATGGACAAGGTCGCGGTCGAGCGGGCCGCCCCCTACGCCTGCCAGGACGCGGCGCTGGCCCTCGAGCTCGGCCGGCTGCTCTGGGACAAGGTCCGGGAGCGGAAGCTCGACCGGCTCTACGAGGACGTCGAGAAGCCTCTGATCGGCCTGCTGGCCCGGATGGAGGTCCTGGGCGTGCGGGTCGATCCGGCGGTCCTCAAGGCCATGTCCCGGGAGCTCGAAGGGGAGATCGGCCGCCTGGAGAAAGACATCCACGCCCTGGCCGGCGGGGCCTTCAACATCAATTCGCCCCGCCAGCTGGCCGATGTCCTGTTCCACAAGCTGGGCCTCGCTCCGGCCCGGCGGACGAAGATCACCAAGGGCTTCTCCACCTCGCTCGACGTCCTCGAGGACATGGTCGATCTCCATCCCATGATCGGCCAGGTCCTCGAGTACCGGCAGATGGCCAAGCTCAAGTCGACCTATGCGGACGCCCTGCCCGCGCTCGTCGACCCGGCCACCGGCCGCATCCATACCTCTTATAATCAGACCGTGGCCTCGACGGGGCGGCTGTCCTCGAGCGAGCCCAACCTCCAGAACATCCCCGCCCGGGGCCCGTGGGGCACGCGCTTCCGCCGCGCCTTCGTCCCGGCCGACGGGCACCTTCTCCTGGCCGCCGATTACTCCCAGATCGAGCTCCGCGTCCTGGCCCATCTTTCGGAGGACGAGACCCTGATCGCCACGTTCCTGGGGGACCGCGACGTCCACGAGGAGACGGCCCGCCTCGTCTTCCCCGACGTCCCGGCGGAGGAGGCCCGGCGCCGGGCCAAGATCGTCAACTTCAGCGTCATCTACGGGACCTCGGCCTTCTCCCTGGCCCGCGAGTTGAAGACGCCGGCGGGAGAGGCCCAGCGATTCATCGACCGCTACTTCGCGGAGCGCCCGCGGGTCCGCGAGTACCTGGACCGGGTCGTCGACGAGGCCCGGGAGCGGGGTTATTCCGAGACGCTCTTCGGCCGGCAGCGGCAGGTCCCCGAGCTCCGGGCCCCCGACCGGAACCTCCAGCAGGCCGGGCGGCGCATCGCCCTCAACAACCCCATCCAGGGCTCGGCCGCCGACATCATCAAGGTGGCCATGATCCGCGTCGCCCGGGAGCTCGATCGGCGCAAGCTCGGGACGCGGATGATCCTCCAGGTCCACGACGAGCTCGTCTTCGAGGTCCCCGGGAAGGAGCGGGACGAAGCGGCCGGGATCGTCCGCGAGGCCATGGAGGGGGTGGCCGCGCTCCGCGTCCCGCTCAAAGTGCGGCTGGGTTTCGGGCCGAACTGGGCCGACGCGAAATAGCCCGAAATCGCCGGCTGGGCAAATCCGGGACATGACCCTTTTCTCCTGAAAAGGGATCGTGTCCCTGGGATTTGTCCGCCCGTACGGATGTTATTCGCGATTTCGGGCTATTTCGCGTCGGCCGCCGGACGGAGTCCGGCAGGCCGAAGCCGTCACAGCATCTTATAGAAGGCCCGGAACTTCTTGTACACCTGGCCGCCCATCTTCTCCATCTCGGCCCGGACCTTGACGTTGGCCTCCATCTCGTGGTGGGTGTCGATCTTCTCCATGCCCGCCTCGTAGGCGGCGATGAGGACCTTGATGCCCATGAGGACGTCGAGGCCCTGGCCGCGGAACCTCTCCTTGACCGCCCCGAGCAGGAGGTCGAGCTGCTTCGTCTTCCGGGCCGCCCGGAGGACGCGGATGAACCCGAACGGGAACAGCCGGCCCCGGGCCTTGACGATGCCCTCGGTCATGTCGGGCATGGCGATGATGAAGGCCACCACCTCGCCGTCCTTGCGGATGGCCTTGACGAAGCGGGGGTCGAGGATGGGCAGGAAGCGCCGGGCCAGGTCGTCCATCTCCTGCTCCTCGAGGGGGGCGAAGCCGTAGATGTTCCCGGCCATGTAGCACTCGTTCATGAGGGCCAGGATGGGCCTGACCCAGGGCTTGATCTCCTTGCGCGTCTTGAACTCGAGGATCTCGTAGGTGCCGCGCTTCATATGACGCTCGTAGATCTTCCGGTAGAACTCGGGGGGCTCCTTGGGCACGACGAGCTTGTAGACGAACCAGTCGTTGTCCTTGGCGTAGCCCTCCTCCTCGAGCCACCGGGGCATCCACTCGAAGTTGTAATAGGTGGCGATCGTGGCCCGGTGCTCGAAGCCCTCGATGAGGAAGCCCTCGGGGTCCTGGTCGGAGAAGCCGTAGGGGCCGACGATCTTGGTCATGCCCTTGTCCCGGGCCCAGTCCTCGATAAACTTCAGGACCGCCCGGAAGGCCTCCCGGTCCTCTTCGGTGTCGAGGTAGCCGAAGCGGGCGGTCCGCTCGTTGCGATGCTCGTTGTAGCGATGGTTGATGATGCCCATGACCCGGCCGACGGGGCGGCCGTCCCTGTAGACCAGGAGAAGGATCGTGTCGCAATAGCCGAAGGCCTTGTTCTTCTTCTTGTCGAAGTACTTCCAATCGTCCGTGAAGAGCGGGTGGACCCAGTTCTTGTGCCCGGCGTGGATCTTCTCGGGCAAATAGATGAAGGTCTTCAGGTCCTTGCGGGAAGCGACCTCGCGGATCTCGATGGGCATGGCGTTTCCTCTCCTCGGCGGGATTTTCCATTTATCCTACAATCCGGGCCAAAAATCAACGTAATTCTCGCTCTGGAAAACCCTGTCGAAAAGCTGAGGACGGGGTGTGGAAATCCTTGACATCACTCCGGCCGGACACTATACTTTTGCTTCAAATTAAGGAAGGCAACCCGACCCCATGAACGTCGAAACAACCGTCCTCCTCACGATCCTCGTCCCGATCCTCGGCTCCTTCGCCGTCCCCCTCGCCGGCCTCCTGGACCGGCGGGTCCGGTCGGCCTGGGCCGTCCTGGTGAGCGGCGTGACGGCCGTCCTGCCGCTGACCCTCCTCCCCTTCGCTCTAAAGGGAGGGGAGCTCGTCGCACGCCGGACGCTGGCCATGGGCTTCGACTTCATCCTGATCATCGACCCCCTGTCGATCTTCATGGCCTCCGTGTCCTCCTTCATCGGCTTCCTCATCGTCCTCTACTCGCTCGGCTACATCCGCCACGAGGAGAACCAGAGCGAGTACTACCTGATGGTCGTGCTGTTCATCGGCTCGATGATGGGCCTGGTCTTCTCCGGCAACCTGGTCTTCATCTACCTGTTCTGGGAGATCATCGCCATCGCCTGCTGGCGGCTCATCGGCTTCTACCGCGAGCCGGCTCACGTCCGCAAGGCCGACAAGGCCTTCCTGCTGACCTTCTTCGGCGCCGTGGTCATGCTCCTCGGCTTCATCCAGATCTACGGCGTCACCAACACCTTCGACATCACGGCCATGCGCGGGACGCTCATCCCCGGGACGGCCGTCCTGCTCATCCTCTTCGGCCTGTTCTCGAAATCGGCCACCGTGCCGCTCCACACCTGGCTGCCGGACGCCGGCGTCGCCCCGTCGACGGTCACGGCCCTGCTCCACGCCGCCGTCCTGGTCAAGATCGGCGTCTACGCCTTCGCCCGGCTGTTCGTCTACACCTTCCGCCTGCCCGAGGGCTGGCAGCAGGCCATCCCCATCCTGGTCGTCGTCTCCAGCCTGGTCGCGGCCGCCGCCGCGGCCGTGGAGAACGACCTCAAGCGGATCCTGGCCTACTCGACGGTCAGCCAGATCGGCTACATCTTCCTCGGCTTCAGCATGATGAACGCCACGGGCGTCTCCGGCTCGCTCCTCTTCATCCTGATGCACGGGCTGGCCAAGGCCGGCCTGTTCCTCTGCGCCGGCATCGTCATCCACGCCGTCCACACCAAGGACATCCGGGAGATGGGCGGCCTGATCAAGACCATGCCCGTGACCGCCGTGGCCTTCCTCGTATGCGCCTTCTCGGTCATCGGCATCCCCCCGTTCGGCGGCTTCTTCTCCAAGTTCCTGGTCATCCTGGCGACCGTCCAGGCCGGGCACGTCTGGTTGGCGGCGGCCGCCCTGTTCACGGCCGTCCTGACGATGTACTACCTCTTCAAGGTCTTCTCGATGGTCTTCCTGGGTGAGGCCAAGCACCCGGCCCCCGAGAAGACGAAATCCATGGTCTTTGTCGTCGCCGCCCTGGCCGTTCTCAGCCTGGCCGCCGGCCTGTTCGCGGCCTGGCCGATGAAGCTGACCAATATCGCGACGACACAGATGAGTTGGTGGCTCCGATGACGCCCAAAATGCTGCTTCTCCCGATCCTCCTGCCCGCCGTCCTGGCGGTCGTCCTGCTGCTCCTGCCCAAGGCGCTGCGGGCCCTCCGCGACGCCCTGGCGGTCGCCGGAGCGGCGGTCCTCCTCTACTACGCCTTCGTGTTCTTCTCCCTGAAGGACCTCCGCTTCAGCGTCCCCTGGCTCGGGCTGGGCATCGATTTCGACCTGCGGCTCTATTCCTTCTCGAGCTTCATCCTGCTGGCCCTGGCCGGGTTCCTCATCCTGATCACGATCTACGCCACGGTCCGGATGAAGGACGCGCCGCGGTCGCGCGAGTTCATGGCCTACGTCTTCCTGACGGCGGCCTTCGCCAACGGGGCCGTCCTGGCCAACAACTTCGTCCCCCTGGTCTTCTTCTGGGAAGGGCTGCTCGTGACGCTGTATGGCCTGATCACGACCGGCGGCCGGCCGACCTCGGGCCGGACCGCGGTCAAGGCCCTGCTCATCAGCGGCTTCTGCGATTTCTGCATGATCCTCGGCATCGGCCTGCTCTGGACCGTGAGCGGCACCCTGACCATGTCCGAGATCGCGGTCGAGCCCGTCGGGCCCGCCGCCGCGGCCTTCGTCCTGATGATGATCGGCGCCGCCGGCAAGGCCGGGGCCATGCCCTTCCACACCTGGATCCCCGACGCCGCGGTCGACGCGCCGGTGACCTTCATGGCCTTCCTGCCCGCCGCCTTCGAGAAGCTCCTGGGGATCTACCTCCTGGCCCGCGTGGCCCTCGACTTCTTCAAGATCGTGCCGGGCGGCGCCATGTCCATCCTGATGATGACCGTGGGCGCGGTGACCATCGTCCTGGCCGTCCCCATGGCCCTGGTGCAGAAGGACCTCAAGCGGCTCCTGTCCTACCACGCCGTCAGCCAGGTCGGCTACATGATCCTGGGCATCGGCACGGCCATCCCCATCGGCATCGCCGGCGGCGTCTTCCACATGATCAACCACGCCATGTACAAGAGCGGGCTCTTCCTGAGCGCCGGCTCGGTCGAGCACCGGACCGGGACGACCGAGCTCAAGAAGCTCGGCGGCCTGCGCAAGGAGATGCCGCTCACGGCCTTCGGGTTCACCGTCTGCGCCCTGGCCATCTCGGGCGTCTGGCCGCTCAACGGCTTCGTCTCGAAGGAGATGGTCTTCCACGGCGCCCTCGAGACCGGCTACACGGTCTTCGCCGTCGCCGCCTGGATCGGGGCCATCTTCACCTTCGCCTCGTTCCTCAAGGCCGGGCACTCCGTGTTCTTCGGCGAGCGCAGCCGCGAGGTGCCCGCGGTCAAGGAAAGCCAGCCGGCGATCACCTTCCCCATCCTCGTCCTGGCCGGCCTCTGCATCCTGTTCGGCGTCTACAACCAGCTGCCGCTCCGGCTGTTCATCCAGCCCGTCGTGGAACCCCACGTCGAGGCCGGGGTCCACCTCGACCTCGCCCACCACGCCCTGTCCGTCTTCACCCCGGTCGCGCTGATCTCGATCGGCTGCCTCATCCTGGCCTTCCTCCTTCACCGCTACGGCTACCTGAAGTCCGGCCGCAAGCCGTACCTGGCTTCCGAACCCGTGCACAGGCTCCCGGTCGTCCACAAGCTCTACGACTGGGCCGAGGCCCGGGTGTTCGACCCCTACGAGCAGGGCGTCAAGGTCCTTCAGGGGATGTCCATGGTCCTGTACAAGGCCGTCGACCGGCCCATCGACTTCGTCTTCGAGAAGATCGTCACGGCGACCGGTGCCCAGTTCACCGGCATCCTGAAGAAGGCCCACAACGGGCACTACGCGAACTACCTCGCCTGGTGCCTGGCCGGCCTGGTCATCGTCGCGGGCCTCATCGGCCTGCTCGCGAGATAGAGAGGAGGAGCGTTGATCATACTCTTCGTCGTCCTTCCGCTGGTCGTGGCGGGGATCCTCCCGCTCGTCGGCAAGGTCTCCCGGCGCGTCGCCCCGGACCTGCTGGCCAACGCGACCCTGCTCTTCCTCCTCGTCTACGCCGCGGTGGCCGGGCGGGGCCTCATCGCCGGCGGCCCCGTCCTGCAGCAGTCCCCGTGGCTCGGCGAGGCCGTCAACATCCGGCTGGCCCTCGACGGGTTCAGCCTGTTCATGCTGGTGGCCGTCTCGCTCGTCGGCTTGGCCGCCTCCCTCTTCTCCATCGACTACATGGAGCGCTACGGGGCCAAGGCCAACTACTACGCCCTGTACCTGGTCATGATCGCGGGCATGAACGGCCTGGTCCTGTCGACCGACCTCTTCGCCGTGTACGTGTTCCTCGAGGTGGCCGCCGTGGCCTCTTACGCCCTGGTCGCCTACGGGCGCGGGCCGGACGAGCTCGAGGCGGCCTTCAAGTACCTGGCGCTGTCGGTCGTGGCCTCGGCCTTCGTCGTGGGGGCGATCGCCGTCCTCTACGGGATGACCGGCGGCCTCGATTTCGCCGTCGTGGCCGCGGGCCTCCGGGAACTCAACGCCGGCCCCGTCGTGGGCATCGCCGCCGCCCTGTTCATCGCCGGCTTCGGACTGAAGGCGGCCCTCGTGCCCTTCCACTCCTGGCTGCCCGACGCCCACCCTTCGGCCCCGGCCCCCATCTCGGCCGTGCTGTCGGGCCTGTTGATCAAGGTCTCGGGCGTCTACGCCCTGACCCGCATCGTCTTCAATGTCTTCGGCCTGACCCCGGCCCTGTCCTCGGTCCTGATGCTCCTCGGCACGGTCTCGATGGTCGTGGCCGCCTTCCTGGCCCTCGGCCAGCGGGACATGAAGAGGATGCTGGCCTACTCCTCGATCAGCCAGGTCGGCTACGTCGTCCTGGGCCTCGGCATCGGCACGCCCCTCGGCATCGCCGGCGGCCTGTTCCACCTCTTCAACCACGCGCTGGCCAAAGGCCTCCTGTTCTTGACCAGCGGCTCCGTCCAGCAGGCCACGGGCACCCGCGACCTCGACGCCATGGGCGGCCTGGCCAAGCGCATGCCGGTCACGGCCGTGACCAGCCTCATCGGGTCCCTGTCGATCTCCGGCGTCCCGCCGCTCAACGGCTTCTGGTCGAAGCTCATCATCATCGTGGCCCTGGTCCAGGCCGGCCATCCGGTCTTCGCCGTGATCGCCGTCCTGGCCTCGGTCCTGACCCTATGGTACTACCTGATCCTGCAGCGGAAGGCCTTCTTCGGCCGGCTCAACGAGAAGTGGGCGGCCGTCAAGGAGGCGCCGTTCTGGATGACGGCCTCCACCGTCCTCCTGGCGCTCCTCTGCGTCGGGATCGGCATCCTCTTCGCGTCGACCGTCACGACCTGGATCCAGCCCGCCGCTGACGTGCTCGCGGACGGGGTCCACGCCCTGACCGGATCGTGGGGATTTTAAGCGATGATCCTGCAAACCGCTCTGCTCATCGGCGTGGTGCTCTGCTCGGTCCTGGCCATCCTGCTCAGGGACCTGCTCAAGTCGGCCGTCTCCCTGGCCGTGGCCAGCCTGCTGCTGGGCATCATCTTCTTCCGGATGGACGCGCCGTACGCCGGCGTCTTCGAGATTTCCGTCGTCGCCGGGCTGATCACGGTCCTGTTCATCCTGACCATCTCCCTGACTAGGGCGGGCGAGGAGGTCCGCGAGACCCGGCTGGCCCGCTGGGCCTTCCCGCTGGCCTTCGTCGCCTTCCTGGTCATCGACGCCCTGGTCATGAAGGGCCTCCTCGGCAAGGTCCCGGCCCTGGCCTCCGCGGCCGAGACGGGCACCTTCGGCGAGGTCCTCTGGAAAGGCCGGACCCTCGACCTGGTCGGCCAGATCGCGGTCATCCTGGCCGGCGTCTTCGCCGTCCTGGCCCTGTTCCGCAAGGATGACAAACATGAGTAACACCTGGTACCTCTACCTGTTCTTCGCCGTCGCGCTCGTCCTGGCCGGCCTGATCGGGTTGCTGCTCAAGCGCAACCTCATCAAGTTGTTCATCGCCATCGAGGTCGTCGGCAAGGGCGTCAGCCTGCTCCTCCTCTCGACGGGCTTCGCCAAGGGCAGCATCCTGACGGCCCAGGCGCTGGTCGTCACCTACATCGTCATCGAGGTCAGCCTGGTGGCCACGGCCCTGGCCCTGATCATCAACGTCTATCGCCACGGCAAGAGCCTGGACGTCCGCGGGCTGGCCAAGCTGAAAGGGTAAGCCATGACAGGAATCGGCATCCTCCTCTCCCCGCCCGTCGCCTTCCTCTTCTTCCTGGCCGCGGCCCTCGGCCTCTACGCCCTCGGCCGGGGCATGGCCCCCAAGCCCAACGCCGCCGGCGGCAAGCTGACGACCTACGCCTGCGGCGAGGACATCCCCGGGGCCAAGGTCCAGTTCGGCTATCGACTGTTCTTCTTCATCGCCCTGTTCTTCACGATGATGCACGTCGCCGTCCTGGTCATCGCCACCGTGCCCTCGGGCCCCATCGTCTTCTTCGCCCTGTTCTACCTGGTCATGATCGCCCTGTCCGTCTCGGCCCTGGTCACGAGGAGTTAACATGCTCAATAAGCTCACCCGCTGGTCCAGGATCAAGTCGCCCTGGATCCTGCACCTCAACTCGGGCGCCTGCAACGCCTGCGACATCGAGATCGTGGCCGCCCTGACGCCCCGCTTCGACGTCGAGCGCTTCGGCATCCTGCTCAAGGCCACGCCGCGCCACGCCGACGTCATCATCGCCAGCGGCCCGGTCACCCGCCAGATGCGGGACCGCATCATCCGCATCTACGAGCAGACCCCCGACCCGAAGTTCGTCATCGCCGTCGGCGCCTGCGCCATGTCCGGCTGCGTCTACCGCGGCGCCTACAACATCCTGGGCGGCATCGACCAGGTCATCCCGGTCAACATGTACGTCCCGGGCTGCCCGGCCCGGCCCGACGCCATCGTCGACGGCGTCGTCAAGCTCCTGGGCAAACTCTAGGCATCAAGGAACCGCCATGTCCGACACCGACATCGTCGAAAGCCTGAAACGGGACCTCGGGGAGAAAGCGCTCGAGATCGCCAACCCCGCCCCCCGCCGCATCTTCCTCAGGGTCGCCCCCGCGGACCTCGTCCCGGCCGTGACCCTCCTCCGCGACGCGTACGACTGCGCCTTCCTGTCCACCATCTCCGGTCTCGACAAGGGCGAGGCGTTCGAGGTCCTCTACCATTTCGCCTCGCCCGTGACGACCATCCACGTCCGGACCGAGGTCCCCAGGTCGGAGCCGCGCCTCCCGTCCATCTGCCCCGTCATCCCCGGGGCGGTGCTCTACGAGCGGGAAATCCAGGAGATGTTCGGCCTCGTCGTCGAGGGCATCCCCGACGGCCGCCGCCTCAACCTGCCGGACGACTGGCCCGACGGCGTCTTCCCCCTGCGGAAGGACTGGACGCACGTCCGGCCCGAGGAAGTGATCCCCGGAGGAAAATCATGAGCTTCGAGATCCCCATCGGCCCTCAGCACCCGGCCCTCAAGGAGCCGATCAGCCTGCGCATGACCGTGGAGGGCGAGGTCATCACCGGGGTCGACATCCGCCTCGGCTACAACCACCGCGGCGTCGAGAAGGTGGCGGAGGAGAAGAACTGGACCCAGAATATCTACCTGGCCGAGCGCATCTGTGGCATCTGTTCTCACTCCCACGCGACCTGCTTCGTCCAGGGCGTCGAGAAGCTCATGGAGCTCGCCCCGCCCAAACGCGGCCTTTACATCCGCTACCTCGTCTCCGAGCTCGAGCGCGTCCACAGCCACCTCCTTTGGCTAGGCGTGGCCGGGCACGAGGCCGGCTTCGACTCCTTCTTCATGTACGTCTGGCGGGACCGGGAGATCGTCATGGACCTCCTGGAGATGATCACCGGCAACCGCGTCCATTACGCCATCAACACCATCGGCGGCGTCCGCCGCGACCTCGACGAGGCCCAGAAGGCCAAAGTCCTCGAGGGCGTAGCCACGCTCCGGAAGCGGAGCGAGTACTACCTCAGGCTCGGGGCCAACGAGCCGAGCTTCGTCGCCCGTATCGCCGGCGTCGGCATGCTGAGCAAGGAGCTGGCGATCTCCCTCTGCGCGACGGGGCCCGTCGCCAAGGCGTCCGGCGTCGCCCGGGACGTACGGAAGGAAGATCCCTACGCCGTCTACGACGAGCTCGATTTCGAGGTCGCGACGGCCGACACCTGCGACGTCCTCGGCCGGGTGGTGGTCCGCATCAAGGAGCTCATCGAGTCCTACAAGATGATCGAGCAGATGGTCAAGGGCCTGCCCGAGGGCGACATCGCCTGCAAGGCGCCCCGCAAGGCCAAGCCCGGCGAGACCGTCAGCCGCTACGAAGCGCCCCGCGGCGAGAACATCCACTACATCAAGGCCAACGGCTCGGACAGGCCCGAGCGGCTCAAGGTCCGGGCCCCGACGCTCGGCAACTACCCGGCCACGGTCGAGATGCTCCGGAACGGCTTCATCGCCGACATCCCCCTCATCTTCGCCGCCATCGATCCCTGCATCTGCTGCGCCGAGCGGACGGTGACCCTCGTCAACGCCCGGAGCTCCGAGGAGTCCGTCGTCCGGATGAGCGACCTGCGCCGGAAGGCGCTCGCCCGGGCCGTGAACGCCCCTCTGAAAAGGAATGCGGTATGGCCGTTCTGAGAACCGTCCTCTATCTCGTCGTCTATCCCGGGCTCGTCTTCCTGTTCGTCTACTCGACCTTCTGCGAATGGTTCGACCGCAAGGTCTACGCCAGGCTGCAGAACCGGATGGGGCCGACCCACACGGGCCGTTTCGGCCTGCTCCAGCCGATCGCCGACTTCGTCAAGCTCCTGTCCAAGGAGGACGTCGTCCCCACGGCCGCGGACAAGAAGCTCTTCTCGGCCCTGCCGGTCTTAGGCCTGGCCATCGTCTCGACCGCGGGCCTGCTGCTGCCCGTCTGGAACTTCGACCTGGCCGTCCCGGGCTGGACCTCCTTCCCCGGCGACATCATCGTCATCCTGTACCTGCTCAGCCTGCCCACGCTCGTCCTCTTCCTGGCCGGCTGGTCCTCGACCAACCTGTTCTCGATGATCGGCGGCTCCCGCGTCCTAACCATGCTCTTCGGCTACGAAGTGCCCCTCTTCCTGGCGGTCCTCGGGCCGGCCATCCTGGCCGACTCCTGGCGACTGGCCGAGATCGCGGCCTTCTATCAGGCCCGGCCGCTTCTCCTGCTGACCAATCTCCTCGGCTTCGTCGTGGCCCTCATCGCCGTCCAGGCCAAGCTCGAGCGGACCCCCTTCGACATCCCCCACGCCGAGACCGAGATCGTCGGCGGCACCTTCACCGAGTATTCGGGCAAAAAGCTGGCCCTGTTCCGCCTGACCTTCGACATCGAGCTCGTGGTCGCCAGCGGCCTGCTCGCGGCCGTGTTCCTGGGCGGCTTCCCCGGCGGGGCGCTCGCCGGTTTCGCCCACTTCGTCGTCAAGACGCTGTTCATCATCTTCCTGCTGAGCCTGCTGCGGGCCCTGACCTCGCGCATCCGCGTCGATCAGGTCGTCTGGTTCTCCTGGAAGGTCCTGGCCCCCCTGGCCGTCCTCCAGCTCCTGGCGACCATCCTCCTGAAGGGATTCCTGAAATGAAAATCGCCGCCTTCCTGCCCGAGCTCCTGCGCCACCTCTTCAAGAAGCCGGCCACGGTCGATTATCCCTTCAAGAAGCTGGAGGTCCCCAAGGACTTCCGCGGGACGCCCTACCTCGATCCCGAGATGTGCATCGTCTGCAAGGCCTGCGAGAGGGATTGCCCGGCCGAGGCCATCGAGATCAGCGACGTCGACCCGGCCGCCAAGCGCTTCCGCATGGTCATCCACAACGACCGCTGCATCCATTGCGCCCAGTGCGTCGATTCCTGTCCCACGACCCCCAAGGCGATGCGGATGGACAGCCTCTACGAGATCGCCACGGACGACCGCCACAAGCTGAAAAGGGACTGGGTCTACGTCCGGGCCGTGCTCAAGCCCAAGGCCGCCGCCCCCGCCGCGGCCCCTGCCGAGCCTTCCGCGACGACCGGCTCGAAGGTCTAACCCCCAGAGATCCCCGGAGCCTTCATCCGATATCCGGATGAAGGCTTCCCTTTATCTCCCATTCTTGATCCCTCTCGCGGCGGCAAGGGAATTGTCCTCGCAGATCCCCGTTGCTGGAGGGGGGCGGCAGGGAGCGGAGTCTGCGGAGCGACCTTCAGCGCCGCCCCGGAGTGACCCGGAGGGACGGCGCTGGGAGATGTCGGGAAAGAGCGCTTTCTTAAGAGATTTCGCAGAGTCGGGACTCCGGGTGCTCCGTCCCGACCCTGCCTGGTCCGCTCACCGGGGTTCGCTCCCCTCTGCCCGGGGGGCCGGGGAGCAAGAGGACATTCCCGAGCGCAGCCGGAGAGAGGGATCCCTCAGATCTTCATAGGCATGAGGACGTAGACGTGGGTGAGGGCGTCCTCGCCCTCGGGCTTGATGAGGACCGCGCTGTTCTCGTCCTTGACCTCGAAGACGACCTTCTCCGTCCCGACGGCCGTCAGGAAATCGAGCAGGTACTGGGCGTTGAAGCCGATCTCCAGGTCCTGGCCCTTGTAGTCGACCGCCAGCCGGTCCCGGGCCTCTCCGATCTCGGGATTGGAGGAGAACAGCCGCAGGCGGTTCTTTTCGATGGTGAACTTGATCCCCTTGGACCGCTCCGCGGAGAGCAGCGAGACGCGACGGATAGCCCCGGCCAGCTCCTCCCTCGGGACGACCAGCCGGCCGGGGTTGTCCTTGGGGATGACCGCCTGGTAGTTGGGGAATTTGCTTTCGATGATCCTCGAGATGAGCGTCCTCGGTCCGACCCTGAAGAAGAGGTTGTTCTCGTCGAGATCGAAGGCGATGGTCTCGTCCTCGAGCTTCCGGATCTCGCTAAGGGTCTTCTTGGCTACGATAACGCTGAGGTCCTTGTCGACCTTCATCGCGTCCTGGGCCTTCCGGGTGTAGGAGAGCCGGTGGCCATCCGTGCTGATGAGCTCGATCTGGCGGTTCTTGAGCGAGAGCAGGGCGCCGTTGAGATAATAGCGCTGTTCCTGGGTGATGGCGTAGAAGACCCGGTCGATCATGTCCTTGAGGTCCTGGAGGGGGATCTCGATGCCCTTCTCGAACCGCCCGTCCGGGACCTGGGGATAATCCTCTTTCGCCAGGCAGAGCACCTTGAATTCGCTCTCGCCCGCTTTGATATCGATGGTCTCGTCCTTGAGCTCGACCTGGACCGCCTGCCCCTCGGGCAGGGATTTGACGATCTCAAAAATCTTCTTGCCGTTGACCGTGATCGCTCCGGGCTTTTCGATCTCCGCGGCCAAATGGGTCCGCAGGCCGACCTCGAGGTCCGTTCCCGTCAGCTCGATATCCTGGGCCGAGACGTTCATCAGGATATTCGCCAGGATCGGCATCGTGTTCCGCTTCTCGACGATACCCTGGAGGATCTGCAGTTCGGCCAGGAAAGCTTCCTTGGGGATGGAGAATTTCATGTCTTCACCTTTCTCGCCGGGTTCTTTGCGCTCTTCTTTTATTCTTATTATTTAAAACAGAATAAATCGTTAAATCAAGAAGAGAAATAAGAATAACCTCTGGAAATGTGGGAAACGCGCGCAAGCCGTTGTTCCTTCTCATTGGATGAAGGCCAGGAGGCTGTTGATCTCTTTGTTGAATTCGGGATCGTCGTTGCGGAGCTTGTCGATCTTGCGGATGCTGTGGATGACGGTCGTATGGTGTTTTCCACCGAATTTCTTGCCTATTTCGGGCAGCGAGGAGTCGGTCAATTCCTTCGCCAGGTACATCGCGATCTGGCGGGGAAAGGCGATCTTGGGCGAATTGTTCTTGGATTTGAGCTGCGAGGGCTTGATCTTGAACTTATGGCAGATGAGCTTCTGTATCTTTTCCACAGTCACGATCGACGCCGACGTGTCGAGGAGGCCTTTGAGCGCTTCTTTCGTCAAGTCCAGGTCGATGCGCTCGCCCTTGAGGGAGGCGTAGGCGATGACCCTCCGCATATAGCCCTCGAGCTCGCGGATATTGGTCTGGACCTTGTCCGCGATGTAAAGGGCGACGCTCTCGGGGAAAGTGACCGCTTCGGCCTCGGCTTTTTTCCTGAGGATGGCGATGCGGGTCTCGATGTCCGGGGGCTTGAGGTCGGCGATGAGGCCCCACTCGAAACGGGAGCGGAAGCGTTCCTCGAGATGGGGGATCTCCTTCGGGGGGCAATCGCTGGAGATGACGATCTGCTTCTGGCTGTCGTAAAGGTGGTTGAAGGTGTGGAAAAATTCCTCTTTCGTCCGCTCCCGCCCGGACAGGTAGTGGATGTCGTCCATGAGCAGGAGGTCGACACTGCGGTACTTCTCGCGGAACTCCAGGACCTTGCCGTACTGGAGGTGCGTGACCAGATCGTTCATGAACTTCTCGGTCGTGACGTACAGGATCTTGTTCCGCCCGCTCTGCTGGAGGCAGGAATGGCCGATGGCGTTCATGAGGTGGGTCTTGCCGAGGCCGGCCCCGCCGTAGATGTAGAGGGGGTTGTAGGATTTGGCCGGGTTCTTGGCGACGGCCAAAGCGGCGGCGTGAGCGAACTGATTGCAGCTGCCGACGACGAAGTTCTCGAACGTGTAATTCGGATTGAGGTTGGGATTGACGGGCTGGCCCTGCTTGGTCTTGCGGTCGTCGGGCGAACGGCGCATAAAGGCGGCCGGCGTGTCCTCGTGGATGTAGCGGACGTCGAGCGGCTTGCCGAAGATCTCGTGGGCGCACTCGGCGATGATGTTCGAATAGTGGAAGGACAGCCAGTCCCGGAAGTAGGCGTTGGGGACTTTGATGTAAAGACAGTCCTGCTCCCTGCCGATGAAGGTCGTCGGTTCAAACCAGGTCTCGAAGGAGTTGGGATCGACCTTGGTCTCGACGGCCCGGAGGATCTCGCTCCAAGGATTTTGATTTTCTTTAAGTTCCATGGGAGCCGGTGTTTTTTCCACAGTTTTTTCCACATCTGTGGAAAATCCCCTCCCAAAGCTCGTATCGTCGGGAAGAGGCCCGGCCATCATAGCATTCCGGGGTGCCCTGTTCAAGCTTTTTTTTAGGGGAAAATGGCCTCCCGGGGAGCCCCGGCGCGAGGTCGCCGAAGGCCCCCGCGGCGGTGGTCCGGGCGGGTCGAAAAAGGGCCTGGAGGCGGCCAAAAACGGGGCCCGAATGGGGCCCGGACCGAAGCCGGAGGGACTGTGGAAACCTCGCCTTTTGTCGCGCTTAGCGCGGGGCCGGGGTCAGCGCCGGAGGAGAGCCCGGCGTTCGATGGTGGTCGTGCCCAAAAGGGCCGGCAGCAGGCGATCGCGGAGGCGCAGAGAAAGGTCGGAGAAGGCGAACTCCGCCGGCTTGTCGAGCTCGAGATAATCGCGGTCCTCGCGCAGGCTCGTCCGATGGATGACCTCGCCCGTGGCGGCGGAAACGAGGAAGAGATCGACCGACAGGGTCCAGCGCCGCTGCTCGACGAGGCCGCGCTTGGCCACGTTGAAGGGGCCGTCCTTCGGAGCGCTCTTGTCGAGGGCCTTGCGGACCTGGCCGGCCAAGGTCACGGACCCGGTGAGGAACACGGCGCCGCCGCGGCCGGCCGCGGCCTCCTTCCAGAACGGCGCCGGGGCCGGCCCGGCGGCGGCCTCCGCGGACACGGAGGCGCGCGAGACCGGGCCCGGGAAAACGCGGCCGATCTCGACCGCGAGATAGGCTGTGAGCTCCGGCCCGGCGGCGAAATCCTGCGGCGGCGTGGCCTCGGCAAAGCTCGTGACGATGATCTCGGAGAACGCGCCGGGAGACAGGACCGCGATGCCGGGCAGGTCCAGGCTGACGTCGACCGGTCCGCCGCCGCAGGCCGCGGCGGCCAGCGTGGCGGCCAAGGACAGGAGGGCGATCCGCTTCACGCCGCCCTCCCGCGCAGGCGCTCCAAGCGCGCCTTGAAGGCTTCGTGGTTCGCCCGGATGGTCGGATCGTCCGGGGCGAGCCGACGGGCTTCCTCGTACTCCCGTCGGGCTTCGTCCCATTCGCCCAGGCGCTCGTGGGCGACGGCCAGGTTGTTGTGGGCGGCCGCCGAACCGGGATCTCGCGCGAGGGCCAGCGTCCACTGGCGCGCCGCTTCTTCCCAGGCGCTCTCTTGCGCCGCGGCCAGGCCGGCGGCCAGGAAGCCCTTGGCCGGGGACCGCGCGCAGCCCGCCCCGGCGAGCAGGGCGGCGGCGGCGAGAGCCACAAAAGACTTGGCGCGCATACGGACCTCCCTTCCAGACTACGGCCGAACGGCGCTCCGGGTCAAGCGTCCGGCCCCGGCGCGATTTGCCTCCGGCGGGCTTTTGTGGTATAAATTCGGCTCAAACCGAGACGAAAGAGACCGAACCATGCCTAAAGTCTGCGAGATCTGCGAGAAAGGCCCCGTCTTCGGGCATAACGTCAGCCATTCGCACAAGTCTTCCCCGAAGAAGTGGAAGCCCAACCTCCAGCGGGTCAAGGCCCAGACCCCGAAAGGCGTCCGCCAGATCTGGGTTTGCACGCGCTGCCTGCGTTCGGGCAAAGTGGCCAAAGCGGCTTAACCCGCTCAGACCCGCTCCACCGAAACGACTTCCTTCAAGCCCGCGATCCGCCTCGAGATATCCTCGAGGTGCCGGATGTCCCTGATGCGGATGTCCAGGGTGATGCGGGCCTTCCCCTCCGAGGCCATCGACGCCTCCGCTTTTGAGATGTCCCCCTCGAGCCCCGCGACCGCGGTGGCCACCTTGGCCAGCACTCCGGGCGTGTCCTGGGTCTTGACCAGCAGCCGGGCCTTGAACGTCCCGGCGAACGAGGGGTCCCACGACACTTCGACCAATCGCTGGGCGTCGAGGACTTCCTTGGAGACGAGCGGGCAACGCAGGGAGTGGACGGTGAGCCCCCGGCCCGCGGTGATGTAGCCGACCACGGGCTCGCCCTTGACCGGCGAGCAGCACTTGGCCAGCTTGATCATC
>JBFYNT010000195.1:0-10701 GCA_041304225.1 Candidatus Aminicenantota bacterium | reverse complement strand
CGCGTCGGCCTTCCTGCTGGCCGGCGCGGGCGCCTTCCTGACCATGATGAAGATCATGGGCCGGTCGGGCGCGCCCGGCGACGTGGGCAAGAGCCGGAGGACCCATAAGGTCTTCGGCTGGCTCTACGTCGTTCTGCTCGTCCCCCTCGTCTATCTGGGCGTCGATTTCACCGGAGAAATGGGCGACGGCATGGCCGCCCGGGCCGTCTTCCACATGGTCCTGGCCGAAACGCTCATCGCCGTGCTGCTGTTGAAGGTCCTGATCGTCCGGTTCTTCAAGGGTTTCCTGAAGAGCGCGCCGGCCTTGGGCATGGCCCTGTTCGTGCTGACCCTGGTCGTTTACCTGGTCAGCGCGGGCTTTTTCCTCGTCCAGCGCGCCGCCGCGAACTAAGCGGGAGGAGCGGGGCGGACCCTTTCACTTGATCCGCTTGAGATAGCCCTTCGGGCACATGGTCAGCATGAACCTTTCCCGGCCGACGTCGGAGACGAACCGGTCGTCCGTCCTCAGGAATTCCTCGATCGCTTCCATCGGGCCGGGCCCGTATTCCGGCCTGACCGGGTGCCCGTTGAGGTCGGTGTCGAAGACGATCATGTAGCCGCCGACGGGAACGAACCGCGCGTAGAGCTCGAGCTCCCGGAGGACGTGGTCCTTGCGATGATAGGAGTCGAGCAGGACGAGGGCCGGCCGGCCCTGGACGAGGTCCGAGATCCGCCGGACCGTGTCCGGGGCGACGGAATCCCCGAGGATGGGAATGACGCGCTCCCGGAAGACGGGATACTCCAGGACCTTGTCGAGCTGGGCTTCGATGTCGACGGTGATGACCTTGGTCGGGGCGTCCAGGCCCTGGACGACCGACGCGTAGTAGAGCGCCGAACCGCCCTTGTAGGTGCCCGTCTCGATGAGGAAGTCCGGCCTGAGCTCGGCGATGATCTGCTGGATCATCCACATGTCGGTCGGGGTCTGCTGGATCGGGACGCCGTACCAAAAGGTCGTGAGATGGAGGCGCCGGCCGTAGTACTGCCGGAAGAAGGCGTTCGTCACGCTCCCTTCCCGGTCCGCAGGGGCGCGGGCCAGCCTGTCCCTGACGAGGACCAGGGCGAGCACGACGAGGACGGCCGCGAGGACGAGCGGACGGCGGTTCTTCATCTCTCCCTCCCGGGCCCCGCGGCTCACTTGGTCCCGGCGATGCGGTTGCCCTCGCCCATCAGCACGACCCGGGGCGCGAAGCTCTCCATCTCGGCCCCGTCCATGTAGCCGTAGGCGGCGATGATGACGATGTCGCCGACCGAGACCTTGTGGCCGGCGGCGCCGAAGACGCCGACCGCCCGGGAGCCCCTCTCGCCGCGGATGAGATAGGTCGTGAAGCGCTTGCCGTTCGTGACGTTCCAGACCTCGATCCTCTCGTAGGGCCTGAGCCCGGCGGCCTCGAGGAGGTCCTCGTCGAGGGACAGGCTGCCCTCGTAGCCGATGTCGACGTGGGTCACCGTGGCCCGGTGGACCTTGGCGCGCAGGAAGGCTCGGAGCATGGGGCACTCTCCTCAGGCGGTCAGGCGAACGTTGTCGATGAGCCGGGTCGGGCCGATGAAGACGGCCAGGGCGACGAGGACGTCGCCGCGCATCTCCGCCACCGGCTCGAGCGTCTCCGGATCGACGGCCGCGACGTAATCGATCCGGGCCCGGGGCTCGGCTACGAGGACGGCGCGGATGCCGGCGACGATCTTGGCCGCGTCCCTCTCCCCCGCCGCCACGGCCCGCTCGGCCCAACGCAGGCCGATCGAGAGGGCCAGGGAGGCCTGCCGTTCCTCGGGCGAGAGGTAGGCGTTGCGCGAGCTCAGGGCCAGGCCGTCGGGCTCGCGGACGAGCGGACAGGTCACCACCTCGACGTCGAGGTCCAGGTCCCGGGCCATCCGCCGGATGATCAGGACCTGCTGGGCGTCCTTGGCCCCGAAGAAGGCCAGGTCGGGGCCGACCATGTCGAAGAGCTTCAGGACGACGGTCGCCACGCCCTTGAAATGCCCCGGCCGGGACCGCCCGCAGAGCTTGTCCTGGAGCCCATCGACCTCGACGAAGGTCCGGTAGCCCGGGGGATAGACCTCCGCCGCGGCCGGATGGAAGAGGACGTCCACGCCCGCCTTCTCCAGGTAGGCCGCGTCCTTCTCCAGGTCCCGCGGGTACCTCTCGAGATCCTCGTTCGGGCCGAACTGGGTGGGATTGACGAAGATGCTGACGACCGTGACGCCGGCCCGCTTCCTCGACTCCCGCACCAGGCTGAGGTGGCCCTCGTGGAGGTAGCCCATGGTCGGGACGAAGCCGATCGTCCGGCCCGCCCTCCGCCACTCGCGGGCGAGGGCCTTCATCCCGGCGACGCTGTCGACGATCTTCATCGCCGGACCCCGCCCTTGGCCGCCCGCCGCGCCTTCTTTGGAGCCAGCTCGGCGGCGACCTCGGGCCTGAGGTGGTAGGAGGTCGCGTCGTCCGGAAAACGGCCGGCCCGGACGTCGGCGGCGTAGGCCCCGACGGCCACGCCCATGACGCCGTTGAGGTCGGCGTACCGGCGGACGAACTTGGGCATGTACCCGGTCGAGAAGCCCATGACGTCGTGGAAGACGAGGATCTGGCCGTCGCAGGCCGGCCCGGCGCCGATGCCGATGGTCGGGATGCCCACGGCCCGGGTGACCAGGGCGGCCACCTCGACGGGGACCGACTCGAGGACGACGGCGAAGGCGCCGGCCTCCTCCAGTCCCTGGGCCTCTTCGACGATGCGCCGGGCCTCGGCGGCCAGCTTGCCCCTGACCTTGTAGCGGCCCAGGCTGAGGATGGACTGCGGGGTCAGCCCGACGTGCCCCATGACCGGGATCTCGGCCTCGACCATGGCCTTGACGAGCCTGAGGCGCTTGGCGGAAGCCCCCTCGATCTTGACCGCCGAGGCCCCGCCCTCCTTGAGGAAGCGCGAGGCGTTGCGGATCGTCTCGCCGGCGCCGAGGTGGAACGAGAAATAGGGCATGTCGCCGACGACGAGGGCCCGGCGGACCGCCCGGGTCACGGCCCGGGTGTGGTGGAGCATCTCGTCCATCGTCACCGGCACGGTGTTCTCGTAGCCCAGGACGACCATGCCCAGCGAGTCGCCGACCAGGATGATGTCCACGCCGCGCTCGTCGAGGATGCGGGCGGTCGGGAAATCGTAGGCCGTCAGGCAGACGATCTTGGGCCCCACGGCCTTGCGGGCCTGGATCGAGGGGATGGTGGTCTTTTCGACCGGCGTATCGGCCATTGTCCGTCCTTTCTCCCCACCCCGGCTTCGTCCCCGGGGTTGAGGTAAAGCCGCGTTCCGTCACGGAGCGTCCGGTCCCTGCCCCGCGCCGCGCGGGGTCCGGGCCGTATCGGGGCTCCTAACCCTTCTTCAATCCTTTGCCCCCGTAGCTCTGGGGGACGTAGTAGAGCGAGCTCTTCTTCATGTCGCGGAGCTGGTCGATGAGATCGAGGACGTCCTCCTCGCGGCCGAAGTCGATGTCGTCCGCCTTGACCACCAGGAGCGGGGCCCCCTGGTAGTTGAAGAAGAAGTAATCGAAGGCTTCGACGATGTCCTCGAGGTACTTCTCGGAGATGTTCTTCTCGATGGAGTCGCCTTCCTTGGCGATGCGCCGCGTGAGCGATCCGAGAGAGATCTGCAGGTAGATCACCAGGTCGGGCTTGGGGACGCGCTCGGACAGGATGCCGTAGATCTTCTCGTAGACGAGCAGCTCGTCGTCCGAGAGGGTCTGGTAGGCGTAGATCTTGTCCTTCTCGAAAAGGTAGTCGCTGATGATCCGGTCGATGAACAGGTCCCTCTGGAGGAGACGCGACTGCTGGTTGTAGCGGTTGGCCAGGAAGACGAGCTGGGTCAGGAAGGCCGAGCCCTCCCGCTCGTTGTAGAAATCCTTGATGTAGGGATTGCCGACGTTGTCCAGGACGACCTTGCCGCCGATCCGCTGGGCCAGGACGTTGGCCAGCTGGGTCTTCTTCGAGCGGAACACGCCCTCGACGGCGATGTGCTTGAACGGGATCTCGAGGGCGCTCTTCATGGCCATGGGTGAGCCGACTAGGTTATAGCCGAACTCTGACTGTAAGTCAACGGCCGGAGGGCGTCCGCCGGCCCCGGCAAGGCCCCTCCCCTAGGCCCGGGGGGCGGGCGGCCCCTGGGGCACGACGATCCAGGCGACGATGTAAAAGAAGGTCAGGGGCAGGACCGCGGTGACGAAGGCCAGCCCGACCAGGAGCAAGCGGGCGATCGAGACGTCGACGTCGAAATATTCGGCCAGGCCGCCGCAAACGCCGCCGAGCATCTTCTGGCTCGTCGAACGGTAGAGTTTTTTCGCCATGTCAGTTCTCCTCTCTGACGGGGCCTTTCAGCCCCGTCCTCTTATTATACGGAATTCCCGGCCCTTTCGCCCATTATTCCCCTTGGAGTCCTTGACTAAAAACGCCCCTCCGATTAGGATTGGGAGGGTATTGATATCTTTCCGGAGGACGCATCCATGAATGGTTGGACCGGCCACTTTCTGAGAGTCGATTTGACCGCGAAGACCTTTAACAAGGAATCGTTCAGCGAGGAATTCGCCCGCAAATGGATCGGCGGCCGCGGTTTCGCCGCCAAGATCCTCTACGACGAGCTGGCCCCGGGGATCGACCCCCTCGGCCCGGACAACAAGTTCATCGTGGCCCTCGGTCCCATCGCCGGCATCCCCGCCCCCAACACCGGGAAAGCGGTCGTCGCCGGGAAGTCCCCCAGCACGGGCGGCTACGGCGACGGCAACCTGGGGACGCGGGTGGCCGAGCAGCTCCGCAAGGCCGGCTACGACGCCCTCATCGTCGAGGGCCGGGCCGCCTCGCCGACCATGCTGGTCATCGACGACGACAAGGTCGAGTTCCTCCCCGCCGGCGAGGTCTGGGGCAAAGGCACCTACGAGACCAACGACTGGATCTACGCCAAGTACGGCAAGGGCGTCGGCGTCCTCAATATCGGCCAGGCCGGCGAGAACCTGGTCCGCTACGCCGTCGTCCGCAGCCTCGAGGGACGGGCCGGGGGCCGGACCGGCATGGGCGCCGTCATGGGCTCGAAGCTCCTCAAGGCCATCGTCGTCAAGGGCACGAGGCCCATCCCCCAGGCCGACCCGGCCGGCATGAAGAAAGTCGGCTACGACGACCTGCGCGAGGTCAACCGGATCGACAAGAAGACCGGCTGGTCCATCCAGAGCACCAACGGCGTCCTGGCCTGGTGCAACGAGGTCGCCGCTCTGCCGGTCCGGAACTTCCGTAAGACCCACTCCCCCGACGCCTGGAAGTGCGACGGCGAGCGGCTGAACAACGCCCGCATCGCCACTTACGGCTGTCCCAACTGCACCATGCGCTGCGGCATCACCATCCACGACGAGCAGGGCCGCGAGTCCGAGCTCGACTACGAGAACGTCGGCCTGCTCGGCCCCAACCTGGAGATCTTCGACCTGGCTCCGATCGGGACCCTCAACTACCTCTGCGACGACTACGGCGTCGACACGATGTCGGGCGGCTGCGTCCTGAGCTTCTACGCCGACGCCGTCGACCGCGGCGCCGCGCCGGGCCGCCTCAAGTTCGGGGACTCCGAGGGCTTCAAGAATCTCCTGACCGACATCGCCCTGCGCCGGACGGAGATCGGGAACGTCCTGGCCGAGGGCTCCATGCGGGCCGCGCACAAATTCGGCCACGGCTCCATCGACTACGCCATGCAGGTCAAGGGCCTCGAAGTGGCCGCCTACAACTGCAAGTTCATCCCGGGCATGGCCCTGGCCTTCGGGGTCAGCCCCATCGGGGCCCACCACAAGGAATCCTGGGTCATCACCTTCGAGCTCAAGCAGTCCGTGCGCGAATCCTACGGGCCGGAGAAGGCCCAGAAGGTCGTCGACCTCCAGCGGATCCGGGGCGGCCTCTTCGAGTTCATCGTCGCCTGCCGCTTCCCCTGGATCGAGAACGGCTGGAGCCTCGAGAACTATCCCAAGTACTTCAAGCTCGTCAGCGGGCTCGATTGGACCCTCGACGACTTCTGGACGATCGCCGACCGGATCTACTCCGTGATCAAGCTCTTCTGGCTGCGCGAATACCCGCAGACCGACCGCAAGCTCGATTATCCTCCGGCCGTCTGGTTCGATCCGGCCAACGTCGATACCGAAGGCCCGATCGCCGGCAAGCACCTCGAATACGACAAGTACGACGGACTGCTCCAGCATTATTACGACATCCGCGGCTACGACAGGCGCGGCATCCCGACCAAGGCCACCCTGGAACGGCTGGGCATCGCCGAAGAGGGCCGGGCGGCGGAGAGGTTCGGCAAGCTCTCATGACCATCACCGTCAAGCTGATCGGGCCGTTCGTCCAGCTCTTCGGCTTCAGCGAGAAGGTGATCGAGGTCGCGGGCGGCACGACCGCCGACGACCTGATCGGACTGGTCAGCGTCGACAAGTCCCGCCCCAAGATCGTCACCCGCAACGGCCGGGCCGTCGTGCCGGACGAGGCGCTGGCCGACGGCGACCGGGTCGTCATCTCGCCGATCTACTCGGGCGGATAACAGGAGGTCGTTCATGACCGAGGCATCTCTTCGCGCGCTCGACGGGCTCCGGGACCTGACGATGCTCAAGTGGTACATCATCCCGCTCCTGGCCATCGTCTTCTACATCTACGCCCGGGAGATCAAGGAGGCCCGCCGCTCCGGCAACTGGGACGCGGTCCTGGCCGGCCTGACCCTCTTCGGCGTGGATTTCTTCAACGAAACATGGAACGGCTGGGTCCTCGTCCTGACGGGACGGTCGGCATTCTGGACGACCCCGGGAGACACGGCCCTGCGGACCATGGTCGGCTGGAACATCGAGATCATGTTCATGTTCGCCATCGCGGGCATCATCTACTACCACACGATCTCGGACGATCCCAGGGAGAAGATCTTCGGCCTGCCTAACCGCTGGTTCTGGGCTATCGGCTACGCCGTCTTCTGCGTCTTCGTCGAGGTGCTCCTCAACATCGGCGGGCTGCTCGTTTGGGAATACCCCTTCTGGAACCGCTCCTTCGGGGGGATCTGGCTGATCTTTATCTTCGGGTACTTCTACTTCTACGCCGCCATCATCTTCGTGCTCGGCCTGAAGAAGCGGTCGAAGCAGATCTTGGCCGTGGCGATCATCTACGCCGTACCCATCTTGATGAACATCGTCGCCCGGGCGGGCCTGGGCTGGCGATATTGAGCGGCGCCGCCGCCTACCGGTAGAGGCAGAGGTAGGCGGCGTCGGCCGCGACCTTGAGCTGGAACGTCCTCCCGGACTCGACCGTGAAGCTCTCCCCGGCCCTGAAGTCCCTCCAGGCGTCGCTTCCCGGCAGCTTGACGGTCAGCACGCCGCTGACGACGCTCATGATCTCGACCGTGGACGTGCCGAACTCGTAGTCGCCCGGGGCCATGACCCCGACCGTGGCCGGTCCCTCGGCCGTCCGGAACGCCAGCGACTTCACCTTCCCGGCGAAATACTCATTGACCTCGAACATCTTTACCTCTCATTTTGACCAGGAGCTCGACGACGAGGTTGGCCTGCATGGCCGCGACCAGGGCCACGCGCGGCGCCATCGGGCTGACGCCTTTCGGGCATTGGCTCTCCTCGTCGCCGCAGATGTAGAGATTGCCCATCCGGCGGGTGTGGACCTTGGCGTTCCGGCCGTAGCCGGCCAGGCCCGAGGCCGCGACGATCGGCCGGCCCGGGAACTTCGACAGGCTGGCTTCGATGAGCATTTCCTTGGCCTCGGCCCGGTCGAAGGCCTCGACCAGGACGTCGACCCGGCCGAAGATCCTGGTCGCGTTCCGCTTGTTGACGCGAACGTCGTGGACCTCATAGAGGGAATAAGGATTGATGGCCAGCAGGTTCTCGCGCAGGGCCTCGACCTTGCGGTCGCCGACCTGGTCGACGAAGAACTGCTGGCGGTTGAGGTTGGAGGGTTCGATCCGGTCGAAGTCGGCGATGACCAGCCGGCCGATGCCGGCCCGGGCCAGGGCGACGGCCACGTTGGAGCCGAGGCCGCCGGCGCCGGCGATGCCGACCGAGCTCCGCCGGAGTACGGCCAGCACGGCCGGATCGCGGTGGGCGAAATACTCCCGGGCGAAGGCGATCGACCCCGGCTTCGGCACGGCTTTCATGGCTTCGCCGGCGCCTTCGCCGCGTCGCCCGTCCGGTCGATGACGAGCGAGATCCTCCCCGGCTCCGGCTCGATGCCGCTGAGCGAGGTGACCATCGCCAGGACGGTCCTCTCGATGAAGGTCCGGACGAACGGGTTCAGGTTGACCTCCCGCCCGTCGACTTCGAGCGTGATATCCGCCATGTGCTCCTCCTGGGAGAGAATGAGGTCGCAGACCGCGCCGATCTGGTCGGGCCCGAAGACCGGGACGGACGAGCCTCCGGGGGGCGGCCCGTCCGAAACGACGGCCAGGAGCTCCTCCGGCGGGCTGGCCAGCGTCCCGGAGACGCCGGTCCGCAGGACCTCGATCTTGGGCATGCCGCGGAGGTCCTTCCCGCCCTCGACGAGGACGACGTCGGCTCCCGGGAAAAGGCGCGCCGCGAAACGCGGCAGGCCTCCGGCCGGGCCCCGGCCGAGCGCCGCCCAGCCGTCCGGAGAGACCATGGCCGTGCCGGCGGCCCCGGCGGCGGCGAAGTCGGCCGTGTCCTTCCCCTCGGTGTCGAGCGCGAAGCCATGGGAACAGCGCTTGAGGGCCGCGACCCGCAGCCCCCGCCGCCCGAGCTCCCCGATGAGCCGGACGACGAGCCGCGTCTTACCGCTCTCGGAAAAGCCCACGACGGCCGCGATCTTCATCGCGTTCTTCATAGCATAGGGCCCCCGGCAAGTCAAAGCGCCGCGGGCCCGGAGCGCCCGGGACTCACTGCCAGACGATCTTCATGTTCTCCGGGCCGCGAGCCTTGACCTCGGGCCGCAGATCGAGCCTCAAGAGAGAGGGCCTGTTCCCGATATCCATGGCCACCCGGTAGACGAGCTCCGACACTCTCTCCATCTTGAGGTAGTCGGCCTTGGCCTCGACGTCCCCTTCCGTGTGGTAATCTTCGGTCGTGCCGCAGAAGAACCACACGCCCGGGATGCCGTAGCGGATGTAGGGATACTGGTCGCTGCGGAAAAAGAACCGGTCGGGATGGCCGGGGGCCTCGTAGGTGTAGTCGAGGCGGAGGCCGGGCCCGGGCCTTTCGTTCATGGCCTTGATGCTGGCGTCGAGCTCGGAGCTCAGCGTGTTCGAGCCGATGAGGTAGAGGTGGTCCGGGGCATTGCGCGAGATCATGTCCAGGTTGAGATTGGCGCTGATCCTCCCGACGGGCACCGGCGCGTGCTGGACGAAGTAGTAGGAGCCGAGCATCATCAGCTCCTCGGCCGTGTTCCAGACGAAGACGACCGAACGCTTGGGCGGCGAAAGGAGCAGGGCCTCGGCGATCTCGAACATGCCGACGACGCCGGAGATGTTGTCGTCCGAACCGGGATAGACCCGGCCCTCGCGGGCGGCCAGGTGGTCGTGGTGGGAGCAGATGGTCAGGTATTCCCCTCTCAGGACGGGGTCTGACCCCGGGACGCAGCCGACGACGTTGAAGGCCCTGTCGCGCCGCTTCGCGGCCGTGAGTTCGATCTCCAGGCTCCGGCCTGGCAGACGCTTCGCGGCGACGGGTTTCCCCCGGCGCAGGTCCTCGGACATCCGGGCCAGCTCCTCCGGGGCGCATCCCAGGAGGGCGGCGCCCGCCCCGTGCCTGACCTCGACCTGGAGGAAGGGGGCCGATCCCGGCCGCGGGGGCGCGGCTCCCGGCGCCGCGTTGTCGATATCCAGGACCCGGGACCTCTCGGGGAGGTCGAAGGACAATCCCTTCTCGGCCAGCCGGGATTCGCGCGCTTCGTCGATGACCGTGACGACCGCGGCCGCGCCCCGCTCCCGCAGGGCGCCGGCCCGGCCTCCGAGCCGCCGGCGGTTCGCGGCCGGATCCAGCGGATGGTCCGCGGGCAGCGTCGCGTCGAGGATGACGGCGATCTTGCCCGTGAGATCGATCCCGGCGCCGTCCTCCCAGCCGAGGTCGGGGGCAGCGAGCCCGTAGCCCAGGAACACGATCTCGCCCGCGGCCCGGCCCGTCTCGAACCAGCGCCCGGCCGTCGCGTCGGCCGGGAAGAAGAATACGCGCTCCCCGGCAGGTGCGACGAGGCGCAAGCGGGAAGCGGCTGGCACGACGGAGGTGACCTCGACCGGGACCTCCTGGAAGTATGAGCCGCCCGGCATTAACGGCTGCAGGCCGATCCGCTCGGCCGTGAGGGCGATGTACCTGGAGGCGACGTCCTGCTCGACCGAAGGGGTCTTCCGGCCCCGGAATTCCGGCGCCGCGAGGAACTTCATGTGGAAAGACATGTCCTCGGCGCGGATGGCGTCGAGGGCCCGGGTGGCGGAGTCCTTCGCGCAGCCGGTGAGGACGACGGCCAGTCCGGCCGCCAGGAACGACAGGGAAAATCGGCGAGCTGTCATCGGGGCCTCCTGCGTGAGGGAAGTCGAGATATCTAGGTATATCAACGGACGGCGGGCTGTCAAACCGGAATATCGCAGGGGTTGCTTTCCGTTCCGGGTGGGTTATAATCCCCACCTCGACCGCCGCGAACGGAAGTGAGGTCCTCATGAACATCTG
>JBFYNT010000194.1:0-8279 GCA_041304225.1 Candidatus Aminicenantota bacterium | reverse complement strand
TCGTCGCCGGTCAGGGTGGCGTGGACGAGCTTCTCCTTGACGGCGCGGCCGACGGCCTCGATGGTATGGGGGTCCTCCGCGACGGCCACGGCCAGCCGCTTGGTGGCCTTGCCCTTCACTCGTTCGACGACCTGGTCCAGCGTGGTGATCATGATGGCTCCCTTCGGTTCAGCTCGTATTATGACGGATAAGTGCGGGCCGCGTCTTCGCCCCGGAGGACGCGCAGGCCGGCCTCGGCCAGCGCGACCATCTCGTTCTCGCCGGGGAAGACGAAGACGGGTCCGAGGGACCGGACGTGGTCCTCGATGCGGTCGACGAATTCGGTGGCGAAGGCCAATCCGCCGGTCAGGACGATCCCGTCCACCCGGCCCTCGAGGACGGCCGCGCAAGCCCCGATCTGCTTGGCCACGGTCTTGACCATGGCCTCGAACACAAGGGCGGCTTGAGCGTCTCCCGCGGCGACGCGCTTGAGCGTCTCACGCATGTCGTTCGTCCCGAGGTTGGCGACCATCCCGCCCCGGCCCGTGATCATTTTTTTGAGGTCCTTCTCCGCGTATTTTCCCGAGAAAGACAGGGCGACGAGATCGCCCGCGGGCACCGTGCCGGCCCGCTCCGGGGTGATCGGCCCCTCGCCGTTGAGCCCGTTGTTGACGTCCACCACCCGGCCGTGCTTGTGGGCGCCGACCGTGATGCCGCCGCCGAGATGGCAGACGACGAGGTCGAGCGATTCGTAGCTCCGGCCGAGCTTTTTCGCGGCCAGGCGGGCCGTGTACTTGTGGTTCAGGGCGTGGAAGATGCTGCGGCGCCGGATCTCCGGGACGCCGGAGAGGCGGGCCCAGCCGTCGAGCTCGTCCACGACCACGGGGTCGACAATGAAGGCGGGGATGCCGAGCGGGCGGGCGATCTCGTCGGCGATGAGGCCGCCGAGGTTCGAGGCGTGCTCGCCCTGGACGCCCTTGAAGAGGTCCTCGAGCATGCGGTCGTTGACCCGGTAGACGCCGCTCGGAATGGGGACGAGGAGGCCGCCCCGGCCGACGACCGCGGCCAGGTCCTTGGGCTCGACGCCCTTCTTGCGGATCGTGGCCAGGACGATGTCCTTCCGGAAGCCCTTTTGGTCGACGATCCTGGCATAGGGCGCCAGCTCTTCGGCGGAATGCGAGATATTCTCCGACAGGACCTCGCGCTCGTCCTCATAGAGGGCGATCTTGGTCGAGGTCGAGCCGGGATTGATGATCAGAAGGAGCATGATCCACCTATTCCGTTGCCCGGGGTCAAGGGGGAATACTACCGCCCGGCCGGGGGACTGTCAAGGTGCGCCGCGACGCGCGCTCCGGGCGCCTTCGGGGGGCGCCGCCGGCGTGGTATAATAGGCGGAAATGCCCGTGCGGAAAGCCTTCCCCGAAGACGTCAGGCCCGCCGTCGAGCTGGCCGAAAGGCTGGGCCTCGACTACCCGGGCCTGGCCGAAGATACCCTGTGGGTGGCCCGGGACGACCGGGGCCGCATCGTCGGGCTCGTGGCCCTCAAGACGCACTCCGACTGCCTCGAGCTCTGCGCCCTGGGCGTGGAACCGGGGCAACGGGGGAAGGGGATCGCCGGCAACCTGGTCGAGGCCCTGCTGGCCGAAGCCTCCGGTGACGTCCACTTGGCGACGGTCATCCCCGGTTTCTTCGAAGCCCGCGGCTTCCATGTCATCAAAGAAGATATCCCGGCCACTTTCCCGGCCAAGCTCCTGACCGCCTGGTGCGAAGGTTGTCCCCGGGAGCTCTGCGCGGTCATGCGCAGAAGGAAGTGAGCGTGAGCCTGCCCGTCTATCCCGAATTCAAACCCGTCGGGCTCGAGGACAAGGGCGTCTTCGACGAGTTCCTCGAGCGCCAGGCCTCCGAGGTCTGCGAGATCAACTTCGCCAACATCTATATGTGGAAGGACTCCGAGAACCCCCACTGGACCGTCCTCAACGGCAACCTCTGCGTCCAAGTCGAGCCAAATTTTGAGCCGTCCTATTTTCTGCCGCCCGTCGGCGGGGAGCGCGTCCCCGAGACGGTCGCCGTCCTGTTCGCTCGCGTCCCGCGCCTGTCACGCGTGCCCGAGGACTTCGCCGCGCGCTACGGCGCCGGGTTCCAGGTCGAGGAGGACCGGGGCAACTTCGATTACGTCTACTCGCGGCCGGAGCTGGCCGAGCTCAAAGGCAAGAAATACGACGGCAAGCGCAACCGCATCCGGAAGTTCGAGTCGACCTTCGCCCACGAGTATCATTCCCTGACGCGGGCCGACGTCCCCGGCTGTGCCCGCTTGCTCGAGGATTGGTTCGAGGAGAAGAGGAACGGCGATCCCTACATGAAGGCCGAGAAGATCGCCATCGTCGAGGCCCTGGCGACCTTCGAGAAGACCGGCCTCAAAGGCGGCGTCGTCAAGGTCGGCGGCCGCATCGAGGCCTTCACCATGGGCGGGCGCCTGACGTCCGGCACGGTCGTCATCCCCATCGAGATCGCCAATCCCGGCCTTGTCGGCCTGGCCCAGTGGATCAACCGCGAGTTCGTCCGGAGGGAATGGGCGGACTACGCCTTCGTCAACCGGGAGCAGGACATGAACGTCGAGGGCTTGCGGAAGGCGAAGCTGTCCTACCAGCCGGTGCGGCTGGTGAAGAAATTCAATATCAAGCCATGAGGCTGCCCCTCGGAAGCCTCGGGACTGCTTGTCGCTTAGCTGGCCATCAAGCTGCCCCTCGAAGCTCGGGACTGCCTCAAATTAGTTAGCCATGAGGCTGCATATCGCGGCGACGTTGACCATGTCGTCGGCCGAGCAGCCGCGGCTCAAATCGCAGTAGGGCTTGTTGAGGCCCTGGACGATGGGCCCGACGGCCTCCGCCCCGGCCAGCCGCTCCGTCAGCTTGTAGCCGATGTTGCCGGCGTCGAGGTCGGGGAAGACCAGGACGTTGGCCTTGCCGGCGACCGGGCTGCCCTTGCACTTGCGCTCTCCGATCGAGGCGACCAGGGCGGCGTCGGCCTGCATCTCGCCGTCGAGGAGCAGCTGCGGGGCCTTCTCCTTGGCGATCTTCGTGGCGCTCACGACCTTGTCCACGTCGGCGTGTTGGGCCGAGCCCTTGGTGGAGAACGAGAGCATGGCCACGCGGGGCTCCTCGCCGGTCACGGCCTGGAAGTTCTTGGCCGAGGTCAGGGCGATGTCGGCCAGCTGGGCGTCGGTCGGGTTGGGGACGACGGCGCAGTCGGCGTAGCAGAGGAGCTTCTCGGGGAAGACCATGATGAAGTAGCTGGATACGGTCGAAATGCCAGGGGCCGTGCCGACCGTGTGGATGGCGGCCCGGATGACGTCGCCGGTCGAGGAGAGGTTGCCCCCGACGACGGCCCCGACCTTGCCGGTCGTAAGCATGAGCCCGGCGTAGTAGAGGGGCCCCTTGGCCAGCTCGACGGCCTGCTCGGGGGTCAGCCCTTTGGCCTTGCGTTTCTCATAGAGGACGTTGGCCAGCTCGGCCCTGCCGGCGTCGGTCGAGGGATCGACGATGGGGACGGCGCCGATGTCCAGGCCGTTGTCGGCGGCGATCTTCTTGATGGCCGCGGCCGGGCCGATGAGCAGGGGATCGGCGATCTTCTTTTCTTTGCAGGTCAGCGCGGCCTTGAGGGTCCGGACGTCCTCGGCGTCGGGGAAGGCGACCTTGAGGAACTTCTTGGCGGCCTTGTCGCGGATGTCGGCGATGAATGTATTGCCCATGATATGTCTCCTAAGGGGGTTGTCGGGAAGGCCTTTATACCGCACGGTCCTGCACCTGTCAACCCCGCCGCTCCGATTCTCCCAACGCCTTGACTTTTCAGCTGTTCCGAGCGAAAATGGACGCTCATTTTTCCTAAGGAGTCATCCATGATCGTCCTGTCCCTGAACTGCGGCAGCTCGTCCGCCAAGTACCGTCTCTACGACTACGACAAGAAGGAAACCCTGGCCACCGGCATCGTCGAACGGGTCGGCATCGGCAAGAGCTATATCCAGCAAGCCGGCCTGGGCCGCGAGCCCATCAAGTTCGACCACGAATGCGCCAACCATAAAGAGGCCATCAAGCTCATCATCGACACCCTGCTCGATCCCAAGATCGGCGTCCTCGACGACCTCCGGAAGATCTCGGCCGTCGGCCACCGCGTCGTCCACGGCGGCGAGAAGTTCACCAAATCGGTCAAGATCACCCCGGAGACGCTAGAGACCTTCAAGAGCCTGTTCAGCCTGGCCCCTCTCCACAATCCGCCCAACGTCCTGGGCATCGAGGCGGCCATGGACGTCCTGCCCGGGATCCCCCACGTGGCCATCATGGACACGGCCTGGCACCAGACCATGCCCGCCCAGGCCTACATGTACGCCCTGCCCTACGAGTGGTACGAGAAGTACGGCGTCCGCCGCTACGGCTTCCACGGCACGTCCTTCCTCTACGTCGCCAAGCGGGCCGCCCTGCTCCTGGGCAAGGACACCTTCGACTGTAACCTGGTCTGCCTGCACATCGGCAACGGCGTGTCGGCCAACGCCATCAAGAAGGGCGTCTCCTTCGACACCAGCATGGGCCTGACCCCCCTCGAGGGCCTGGTCATGGGCACGCGGGCCGGCGACCACGACGCCGCCATCGACCTCATGGTCATGGAGAAGGAAGGCATCGCCCCGGCCAAGATGAACGACCTGCTCAACAAGAAGTCGGGCCTGCTCGGCATCACCGGCAAGCACACCGACCGCCGCGACGTCCAGAAGGCCGCCGAGGCCGGCGACGCCCGGTCCCAGCTGGCCATCGAGGTCGAGGCCTACCGCATCAAGAAGTACATCGGCGCCTACTCCGCGGCCATCGGCGGGGCCGACGCCATCGTCTTCACGGCCGGCGTCGGCGAGATGTCCGACCTCATCCGCGAGAAGTCGCTCGAGGGGCTGGAGTTCCTGGGCATCAAGCTCGACAAGGACAAGAACAAGCTGGCCAAGACCCGCAACGCCGAGACCGAGATCTCGGCCGCGGACTCCAAGGTCAAGGTCTTCGTCATCCCGACCGACGAGGAGCGGGTCAACATCGAGGACGTCATCGCCATCCTCGAGGGCAAGTACGACGAGCACACCCGCTTCACCTACCGCTTCCAGTCGCCCGACTACGTCAACTCCCAGCGCGAGCAGGATTTCGTCAAGGAGTGCGAGGCCAAGCCGGGGCTCAAGGCCATCCAGGTCAAGCCCAGGAAGCGCTGAGCGATCTTCGCTAAGAAGAGGGGGCGGAGAACGGCATGGACAAGACGAGGTGGCTCCGGTACGGCGTCGGCTTCGTCGTCCTCTTTCTCCTCGGCGTCTTTTTGAGGTTGGCCCGCCCGATCCTCGTACCCTTCGCCCTGGCCCTTCTCCTGACCTTCGCCGTCTCGCCGATCCTCGACTTCCTGGTCGGCCGCAAGGTCCCCAAGACCCTGGCCCTGGTCGTCGTCCTGGTCCTGTCCTTCGCCGTCCTCTACCTCATCGGCACCGTGTTCTACTCCGGCGGCAAGACCCTGGCCTCCGAGCTTCCGTCCTACACCGACATGGTCCGCTCGTTCCTCGAGAGCATCGACGAGTTGGTGCCTGACCCCCGGCTCAAGGTCGGGCTGACCGACTGGATCCAGAACCTCAACATCGGGCGGGTCGGCGCCTTTTTGGTCTCGGCCCTCGGGCCGTTCCTGTCCTTCATGTCCGATCTCCTGCTCGTCTTCGTCTTCATGATCTTCATCCTGGCCGGCCGCGGCCGGCTGATCCACAAGTTCGACGAGGCCTTCCCGCCGGGTCCGTCGGCGACCCTAAGCCGGGCGGTTTGCCGTATCGATCACGACATCCAAAAGTACCTGGCGGTCAAGTCCCTGGCCAACATGATCATCGGCATCCTTACGGCGTCGGTCCTGGCCGTCTTCGGGGTCCGCTTCGCCCTCGTCTTCGGCGTCCTGGCCTTCCTGTTCAACTACGTCCCGACCCTCGGCCCGATCGTCTCCGTGGCCCTGCCCGCGCTCCTGACGCTCTTCCTGGAAGGGGGGATCGACCTCAAGGTCGGTCTGGTGCTGGTCTTGCTGGCCGCGATCCACTTGGCTGTCGACCGGCTCCTCGAGCGGCGGCTCATGGCCAAGGAGATCAATCTCTCGCCCCTCCTCGTCCTGTTCTCGCTCTTCTTCGGCGCCTGGCTCTGGGGCATCCCGGGCCTCGTCCTGGCCGTCCCGGCCCTGACGGCGCTGAGGATCGTCTTCGAGAACATCCCGTCGCTCCGCTTCCTTGGGGCGATGATGGACAGGTAGGGGAGGGGCGGCCTCAGGCCTCGAGGCCGGCGGCCCCGAGGAACTGCTCCAGCCGCCGTTCGATCTTCAGGGCCGCTTCCTTATAAGTGGCGTAGTCCGAGCCGATCGGGTCCTCGATGTCCCAGCCGTAGAGGACGCTCTCCGGCACTCCCCAGATGTCCCGGAGGTGGTTGTAGATGGAGACGTCCATGGCGACGACATAGTCGAAGGACCGCAGATCGAAGGCCCCGACCGGACGGGCGACGTGCGACGAGATGTCCGTGCCATAGACGATCTTCATCACCAGGACGGCCTCTTCCGAGGCCGGTCCTCCCGTCGCCCCGATGCCCGCGCTGGCGACTTCCGCGGCGGGGCCGAGGCGCTTGCGGGCGAGGCCCTCGGCCATGGGGCTGCGGCAGATGTTCCCGAAGCAGACGAAGAGGATGCGCGCGGTCTTTCTGGCCATGGCCGGTGCCGTCAATCGCGCCCGGCCCCGGCGCTCTCGAGAGCGACTTCCTTGGCCTTTTCGTAGAGGAAGGAGGCCAGGACGTACTGCTCGGCGGCCTGCGGGACGAGGCCTTCCCGGGCCTTCTCGCCGGCCCCGTCCTCCTCGGCCTTGGCCCGCTCGTAGAGCCAGGCCTGCTTCTGGGGCGCGCTCGCGGCGCCCGCGTCCGCGCGGATCGAAGCCGTCAGGTCCCTCAGCGCGGCCAGGCCCGCCGTCTCGTCCGTGGCCTTGGGGCTCAGGAGGTGGACCCGGGTCAGGATGCCGCAGAGGATCCGGGCCCCGGAGAAATCGTTCTTGGCGAAGGCGTCGGAGGCGTCTTTCTCCTTCTCCAGAGCGATCCAGGCCAAGAGGTTCGGCCGGTCGCGGAGCGCTGTGCGCGAGATCCGTTTCTTGGCGTCGTCGAGCTGCCGGAACGCCTCCTCGGCCCTTTCCCGTTCGCTGACCTGGGCCAGGAGCTTGCGCATCTCCGATTCGCCGCGGTCGTAGCTCTTGCGGGAGGCCTCGAGGTTGCCCGCTTCCTTCTGTTTCTTGCCCTCTGTGATCCGGACCTGGATGTTGTCCAGCCACTGGGACAGGGCCGCCGCCTCTTTGGGGTACTTGGCCTTGATCTCGCCCAAGGCCTGCTCGAGCTCCAGGGCATCCTTCTCGCCCATGAACTTGGCCGGGTCCTTCATGAACGGGGCGAGGTAGCCCATGATGGCCGAAGTCGCGCCCTTCCCGGAGATGGAGAAGTGCCTGCCGGCCGTTTCGTCGCTTTCCGGCCCGGCCGGCGCGGCCGGGGGCTCGAGGTCCGTTTTCACCCGGACCTCCCGGCTCTCCGAAGGAATGACGAAGGTCCCTTTTTCCGGCAGGGTGACGCGTCCGGAACCCGGGTAGGCGTCCCGCTCCCGGCCCGCGCGCCAGATGAGGCCGACAACGAGGAGGGCGCTGAAGACAAGCGCCGGGACAAGGAGCTTCTTGAGCTTGAACTTGACCGTGATCTCGCGCTCCGTGACCGGTTTCGTCCGGACCGTCACCTGGCGCGTGACGGGCATTCCCTTCTCGACCGCCGCCAGGTCCTCGAGGACCTCGGCCGCGGATTGATAGCGGCTCTCCCGCGCCTTCTCCAGGCACTTGAGGATGACCCGCGAGAGGCCGGTCGACAGCTGGGCGTTGACCGTCTGGGGATCGGCCGGCGGCTCGCTGCGGTGCTTGAGGACGATGCTGAGAGGCGTCTGGCCCTCGAAGGGGACCCGGCCCGTGACCATCTCGTAGAGGACCGTCCCCAGGGCGTAGATGTCGGCCCGGCTGTCGACGTCCCGCCCGTCGGCCTGCTCCGGGGCCATGTACTCCGGCGTGCCGATGATGACCCCGGTCCCGGTGACGCCGCGGGTGTGGAGCGAGCGGGCGATGCCGAAGTCCATGATCTTGGCGTTGCCGTCCTTGTCGATCATGATGTTCTGCGGCTTGAGGTCGCGGTGGACGACGCCGAGGCGGTGGGCTTCGGCCAGGCCCTCCGTGATCTGCCGGGCCAGCCCGA
>JBFYNT010000193.1:0-3290 GCA_041304225.1 Candidatus Aminicenantota bacterium | reverse complement strand
ACTCACAGCCGGATGGACCTCAAGCGGAATGCGGTCGAACGCCTCGGCAGCCAAGGCCCCGAATTCCCCCAAGCACAAGAGCCTTTGTTACAGGGTTGTGACAAAGCAGTGAAGTCAGATTCACAGTCCGGCCTAAGGTCAATGTTCTCAGTTAATTAGGAATGATGCTTCAGGTGATGGCCTTGAATGGCATTCAAGAGGTCGCCAGTTCGATCCTGGTCAGCTCCACCACCGAAATAACCTCTCTTCCCCCGTCTTGGCTTTACCCTAGAATCCTTGACCGCGCTTAGTTTGTGGGGTAAGTCGGTTTGACGGCTCGTTCCCCATCGCCCTATTGAAGGATCGCGGCCAGGATCTCGAGCTTCATCGGGTCCGCTTTCTTCGTCAACGGGGTCTCGAGCAGGATGCCGAGGTTCGTCGCTATGAACAGCCCGGTCTTGGCGGCCGGGATATAGAGGAGGACGCACCCCGCGCCGATGCCGCCGCCGCCATGTCCCCAGGCCTCGATCCCCCCGGCCTGGAGATAGCTCAAGCCGAGCCCGTAGACCGGTTCGCCGTGGTCGTTCTTGACCGTCGACATCATCGATGCCAGAGAGCGCTCGTTCAAGAGCCGGCCGCCCATCAACCCGGTGATGAACTTCACCGCGTCGACCGGGGCGCAGACGATCCCGTCATCGCCCTTCATGGAAGCGACGTTGGCTTTCTGCATGGGCGTGATGTTCGCCGGCTCGCCGGTCTGGAGGACGTCCCAATAAGAGTCGACGACCGGCAGTCCCTCGAGCTCGGCGGCGGACCGCAGATAGCGGGTCTGGGTCATCCCCAGCGGCTTGAAGATATGCTCGTTCATGTAGGCGACATGGTCGCCCGTAAGCGTGTCGGCGATCAGGGAGAGGAACTCGAAATTGGTATTGGTGTACGCGTAGCGGCTCCCGGGAAAAAAGACGGGGGATCCCTCTTGGATATAGCTCAGATTCTCCCGGACCGAAAGGGTCTCCAGCGGATGGAGGAGGATGCGCGAAACATATTTCGGACGGGCGATGTACTCGGGGACCCCGGAGGTGTGGTTCAGGAGCATGCGCACGGTGATGTCCGACGGATTTCTGAGACAATGGGCCGCCCAAACCGGCAAGTGACGCGAGATCGGGTCGTCCAGGCCGAGCTTCCCCCGTTCGGCGAGCTGGAGGATGACCGTGGCCATGAAGGTCTTGGCCACGCTCTGCAGATAGTGCATATGCTCCGGCCGCATCGGGGTTTTGTCCTCGACCCGGCTGTACCCGGCGGCGTCCGCCCACCAGCCCTCCGTCTCCGTATGGACGGCCACGGCGACGCCCGGCAGGCCGATCCCGACGTACTTGTCCATGACCGCCCGGATCGCCGCGGCCTTGGAATAGCCGGCATTCACCTTGACCGGTTCGGACTGCGATCGCGGACCGTCCGAGCGGGCCAGCACGACAGGGACCAAGAAGACAGCCAAGGCCAAAACCTGGCAGCCCAGCCCTTCCGGGCGAATGCGCTCGCGCATCGTTGCTCTCCTTGTGTTCCGCCGCAGCACGGCGAACCCGTCCGTCCGTCAGTGTTTCGGAACGGGCGGCGGGCCGTCCGGCACGAAGGGCTTGTAGACGACGCCCTTGGTCTTCTCCTTGAACTCGGCTTGGACGGCCTCGAGGAGCTTGGCGTCTTCATAGAGATCGACCATCGTCGTGGCCATGGCCTTGGCCGCGAAGACGAGCCCCTTATGGCCGATGGACATCCCTCCGCAGGCCACCACGGGCCAGGCGTGCCAGGGGGCGTCGACCGGCGCCGTCGTGGCGCCCAGACCCAGCATGGGGACGACCCAGCTGACGTCGCCGACGTCCGTCGAGCCGCCGTCGGGGTCCGGCTTGGGCGCCCGCCAGGGCTTGACGGCCCCGTCGAGGCCCTTGGGCTCGATGCCCGTGGCCCGCTGGATCTCCTTGGCGAACTCCTGTTCCTCCGGCGTGAAGGCGATCGGGCCGAGCCAGATCATATTGTCGTGCATGGCCTTGGCCCCGGCCAGGTTGACCAGGGTCTCCCAGTCGCCCGATTGGACGGTGATCTTCCAGCCGGCCTCGGCCATCAGGGCGGCGCCCTCGGCGATCTTGCGGGCCCGCTCGAGCAGCTGCTCGACCCGGGCGCCCTTCGAGTCGCGGAGCCAGCACCACAGCTTGGCGTAGGCCGGCACGACGTTGGGGACGTCGCCGCCTTCGACGATCGAATAGTGCATGCGCACGGTGGGCCTGACGAACTCGCGCATGCGGTTGAGGCCCGTGGTGAAGAACTCGAGGGCGGCCACGGCGCTGCGGCCGTTCCAGGGATCGGCCGCCGCGTGGGCGGTCTTCCCCGTGAACTCGACCATGAAGTCGATGATGGCCTGCGAGCCGTCGAGCGCGACCCCGGTCTCCTCGCCGGGGTGCCAGGTCAGGCAGACGTCGAGGTCCCTGAAGACGCCGTCGCGGACCATGTAGACCTTGCCGCCCACCGCTTCCTCGGCCGGCGTGCCGTAGAAGCGGACCGTCCCTTTGAGCTTCCCGGCGGCCATCAGGTCCTTGACGGCCAGGGCCGCGCTCAACGCGGCCGTGCCGAGCAGGTTGTGGCCGCAGCCGTGGCCCGGGGCGCCGGCCTCCAGGACTTCCTTCGAAGCCTGGGCCTTTTGCGACAGGCCCGGCAGAGCGTCGTATTCGCCGAGCAGGCCGATGACCGGCCGGCCCTCGCCGTAGCTGGCCACGAAGGCGGTCGGCATCCCGGCCAGGCCCCGCTCCACCTTGAAGCCCTGCGATTCGGCGTAGGCCGCCAGCGCTTCCGCCGAGCGGACCTCGAGCAGCGCGGTCTCGGCGAAGCCCCAGACCCGGTCGCTGAGGGCGACGATCTCGGCCTTGTGGGCCTCGACGGCGGCGACCGCCTCGTCCTTCTTCTTCTTGTTCTTGACCGGCGCGGCGCCGGCCGCCTCACACGGGACCACGAGGAGGGCCGCCAGCGCGACCGCGGCCGCGATCGCCGTCCCCGAACGACGTGCGCTCACGGTCAACGGTCCTTGTCCGGGGAGGACTGGCCGGCCGCCTTCCTCTCGCGCGCGGCGGCCTGGTAGTTCAGCACGTTGTAGACCATCGCCCCGATCCAGAAGAGGAACCAGACGACGGCGAAGACGATCCGCAGGGCTTTCTCGCCCCCGCCGAGCTCGATCGTTTTGTCGCCGATGTTCAGGATGAAGAAACCGGCCCACAGCCCGACGATCGACACGATCAGCCAGAAGATCGAATGGGCCCGCGATTTGA
>JBFYNT010000192.1:0-3944 GCA_041304225.1 Candidatus Aminicenantota bacterium | reverse complement strand
AACGAGGACCAGGTTTCTCATGGATGCGGGACAGCCTGTCGATGGATCGGTCGATGAGCTCGGTCTGCCTCTGGGGCGTGAGGCGTCGGCGGATGCGCTCCCGGGCCAGCGCCGTGGCCTTGGCGGCGGCGTAGGCCTTGAGCTCGCCGACGCTCTGCCGGACCTGCGCGTCGAGCTCCTGGCGGGTGAGCTTCTTGAGGCGCTCGGCTTCCTCGCGGGCCGCCTTGGCGATGCGCTCGGTATCGCGCCTGCCCTCCGCCTCGGCCTCGGCCTTGAGGGCAAGGACCTCGCCGGCGAGGCCGGCGGCCTTGGCCCGGGATCCGGCGGCCCGGGATTCGGCCTCGGTCCGGCCCGTTTCGGCCTGGGCGATCGAATCGCCGATGGACGCGGTCCGCTTGGCCAGCATGGCCTTGGCCGGCTTATGGAGCAGGAAGAACAACCCGCCGAAAAGGACGAGGAAGTTGACCGCCTTGCCGATGAAGTCCATCGTCGCCGAGGCGTGTCCGCCCTCCTCCGTGGACGCGGCTAGGAGAAGCGGCAAGGCGAGGAGGAGGAACAGGGTCGAGCGGGGGATCCGGCGCATCAGTCCCCCAAGACCCGCTTCTCGATGGATCCGGCGAGCTCCTCGGTGCGCTGGTCGAGGTCTTTCTTGAGGGCCTCCATTTCCCGGCGAAGCTCCTCCTTGGCCTTCTCGACCTCGGCCCGGCCCTCGGCCTGGACCTCGCGGACGAGCCGGCTCTTCTCCTTGAGCGCCTCGGTCTCGGCGGCCGTCCGGATGCCGTCGGCCGCGGCCCTGGCTTCTTTGAGACCGTCCTCGATGCGGCGCAGGTCGCCTTCATAGGCCTTGAGGGCTTCTTCGGCGGAGGCCTTGTCCTTGGCGATCCGCCCGGCCCGCTCGTCGAGGATGCGCAGGATGGGCTTGAAGAAGATCCGGGTCAGGATCAGCACGAGGATCCAGACGATGGCGAAGACGATCAAAGCCGTTGCGTCGATTTGAAGCATTAGGCGACTTTCCCAGAGGGAAAAGTAAAGGAAAATGTACCACGATTGGGACCGAAAAGCAATCGCGCGAAACCTCCCCCGACAGGTTCCGGCGTGACCGTCACCGAAGCGCTCGAGCTCGACGATAAGAAAGGGAGAAACGATCCTCTTCGGTCCGTTCGGCGGGAGGCTTGACAAATAGGCATTTGAATATTACAATGCATATCGACCTGAGAATGAACAAGAGACGCCGAATGAGAACGACCATCGAGCTGCCGGACGATCTGATCGCCGCCCTCCACGCGCTTGCCGTGAGAAAAGGATACCGGGGTTATTCCCGGATCATGGAAGAGGCGGTCAAGCATTATCTCCACGATCTCGAGAAAAAAGGAGGGGCCTGGAGCGTCCTGATGAAGATGAGAGGAAGCTGGAGCACCGAAGAGGCCGAAGAGACGAGGAAGAAGCTCGAGGAGATCCGGACAAATTGGCCCGCTTAGTGGTCGCGGACACCGACGTCGTCATCGATTTCTTCACCGACACGGCCCCACGGGCCCAGGCGGTGGCGGCGCTGCTGATGGAGGGACGCTTGGCCGTCGCGGCCGTCACGGTCTTCGAGCTCTATGCGGGAGTACGGGGCGCCAAGCGGCTGAAACAGCTGGAATCCCTCTTCGCCCACGTGCCGATCTTGCCGCTCGACGTGTTGGCGGCCGCCTACGCGGGTCGGATCTATACCGACCTCAGATCGGAAGGCCTTACCGTCGGCAACCAGGACATCCTCATCGCCGGGATCTGCCTGGCGAACGGCCTTCCCCTCTTCACCGGGAACACATCCCACTTCGCCTCCATCAAGGGCCTGGTCCTTTTCCCCTGAATCGAGCGGCGCGGCCGAAGCCGGCCGGCCCCCCCAGGGCGGCATCCGGAGAGGTTAAAACAGCCGAAGTCGCTTGATCTCGCCGATGAGAAAGAGCGAGCCGGCGATGACGACGGGAACACGGCCGCCGGAGAGGGAAAGCGCCAGCTCGACGGCTTTGCGGGTGTCGGGCTCGAGGAGGATCGGCCCCTTGAATGATGGCGGGGCGGCGGCGGCGAGCTCCTCGGGCGACGCGGAGCGCTTGTAGGGGACGCGAGTCAGGACGACCGTAGAGGCGCGCGGGAAGAGGGAGTGGGTCATAGCCGCGAGATCCTTGTCCTTCATGGCCGCGAAAACAAGGACGACCGGGCGGCGGATAACGTCCTTGAGGTAGGCGGCCAGGGCCTCGGCCCCCTCGGGATTGTGGGCCCCGTCGAGGAGGACGAGCGGGCGGCGCCGGACCGTCTCGAGCCGGCCTTCCCAGCGGGTCTCGCGAATGGCCCCGAGAATTCTGCTCTTGTCGAAGGGCTTCCAGACGCGAGAGAGCACTTCGGCCGTGGCGATGGCCACGGCGGCATTGGCCCCCTGGTGGCGGCCGGCCAGGCCTGGCGTGAAGGCGTAGCGGCAGTTCTTGCCCGTATAGACGAACCGGTAGCCGTCGCGGACGCGCGCGGTCTCGAGCGCCCGTCCCTTTCCGAAGACCTCGGTCAGGGCCGCTCCCCGCTCGCGCGCCGCTCCCCGGATCACCCGCAGGGCCGGGCCTCCCGCGACGCCGCAGACAACCGGGATGCGGGGCTTGACGATGCCGGCCTTCTCGAAGGCGATCTTCTCGAGGGTTGAGCCAAGGTGTTCCTCGTGGTCCTTGGCGATCGTCGCGATCACGGAGACGAGGGGGCGGACGACGTTGGTCGCGTCGAACCGGCCGCCCATACCGACCTCGAGCACGGCGACGTCGACCTCGCGTTCGGCGAACTGGAGGAAGGCCAGGACGGTCAGGACCTCGAAATAGGTCGGGTGGTAGACGAGCCGGCCCTCGGCCATGAGCCCGTCGATGACACCCTTGAGGCGCGTCAGGAGATCCCGGAAGCGGGCCGGGGCGACGGTCTTCCCGTCGACGCGGATCCGCTCCTCGACCCGGGCCAGGTGCGGCGAGGTGTAGAGGCCGGTCCTGAGGCCGTGGGCCCGCATGATCGCGGCCAGCATGGCCGAGACCGAGCCCTTGCCGTTCGTCCCGGCGACGTGGATCGACAGGAACTGGTTCTGGGGATTGCCGAGGGCGGCGCAGAGGGTGGTGACGTTCTCGAGGCCGAGCTTGATGCCGAAGTGCTGGAGACGGCCGAGGTAGTCCCGGCACTCGGACGGGGTCATTGCGGCCGGTTGAGGAAGAGCCGCAGCGCCTTGACCAGGTAGGGCTTGAGGGCCTTCCTCTCGACCACGTCGTCGAGCATGCCGTGGCTGAGCAGGAACTCGGAGCGCTGGAAGCCCTTGGGCAGCTTCTCCTTGATCGTCTGCTCGATGACCCGCGGGCCGGCGAAGCCGATGAGGGCCTGGGGCTCGGCGACATTGACGTCGCCGAGCATGGCGAAGCTGGCCGTCGTGCCGCCGGTCGTCGGGTCGGCCAGGACGGAGATGAAGGGGATGCGGGCCTGGCCGAGGCGGGCCACGGCGGCGCTCGACTTGGCCATCTGCATCAGCGAGAGCATGCCCTCCTGCATGCGCATGCCGCCGGAGACGGAGACGATGATGACCGGCCGGCCGTCCTCGAGGGCCCGTTCGCAGGCCCGGGCGATCTTCTCCCCGACGACCGAGGCCACGCTGCCGCCGAGGAAGCCGAAGTCCATGGCCAGGATATAGACGGGGATGCCGCCCATCATGCCGCGGGCCGTGACGATGGCCTCGGAGAGGCCGGTCTTCTTCTCGTTGTCGCGGATACGGTCGGCATAGGCCTTGATGTCGACGAAGTGGAGGGCGTCGACGGAGTGGATGTTGGCATCGAGGACCTCGTAGGCGCCGTCGTCGAAAAGCATCTGCAGGCGCTCCTCGGCCGAGAGGCGGAAGTGGAAGCTGCAGGAGGGGCACACGGCCATATTGTCCAGGATGTCCTGCTTGTAGA
>JBFYNT010000191.1:0-14380 GCA_041304225.1 Candidatus Aminicenantota bacterium | reverse complement strand
GGTCGTCCCCGCCCATCTGCAGGGTGCAATTGTACTTGCGGTAGAGGGTCAGGTAGTCGTAGGCCTGCAGGAGCTGGTAGTTGAACTCGATGAAGGACAGCCCCTTTTCCAGGCGCAGCTTGTAGGCCTCGGCGGCCAGCATGCGGTTGACGCTGAAGTGCCGGCCGATGTCGCGCAGGAAGCCGATGTAGTTGAGCGGCAGGAGCCAGTCGGCGTTGTCCACAGCGACGGCCGAGGACCCGTCGAAGCGGAGGTAGCGGGAGAGCTGGATGTGGATGGCCTGGCCCTGGGCCCGGATGGTCGCCTCGTCGAGCATGGGGCGCATCTCGGTCTTGCCGCTGGGATCGCCGACCATGGTCGTGCCGCTGCCGACGACGGCGATGGCCCGGTGGCCGGCCCGCCGGAGATGGACCATGGCCATGATCGGCACGAGGCTGCCGGCGTGCAGGCTCGTGGCCGTGCTGTCGAAGCCGATGTAGAACGCGACCGGGTTCCCGCCGAGCATCCCGCGGACGGCCGCCTCGTCGGAGACCTGAGCGACGAAACCGCGCTCTTTGAGCTCGTCGTAGACGTTGCCGTTCATGGTCTTCTCCCGATCGACTTATACCACGGCGGGGACGCCTCGTCCAATCCCCTCCCCGCCGCGGCGACCCCGGTCATTTCTTGAGGGCGAGCTCGATGACGTCCGAGTTCCCTTCGACGTCGAACCAAACGCCCTTGAGGACCTCGTTCTCGAGGGTGAGCTCGATCTTGATGAGCATGGCCTCGCCGCCCATGTCCAGGTCGAACTCGAAGGTCAGCTTGTTGTCCTTGAAGACGATCTCCCGGAGCGGGGTTTCGGCGATCATGCCCGACGCGTCGCTGAGCTTGCCTGTATACCCGGTCCCGGCCTTTTCGAAGACGGCGGTCAGCTCGAATCTCGTGCCGGGCGAGATGGCGTACCCGACCCAGGTGCCGATGATATCGGGCTTTTTCGGGGCCTGGACGGCGGCGGGGGCCAGCATGACGAGGGCCAGAAGGACGATGGCGATGACGGGCAGCGATCTCTTCATGGCGGGTCTCCTTTCAGATGCGACGAGAGAGCGAAATGTACCAGATGCGGACGGCTCATGTCCAGCCTCGCCGGGAGGGGTGACCCTCCCCTCTCCCCCGCGAGGGCTCCCCGGCCCGTAAAATCACCCGGCCTTTCCCCGCGGCCAGCGATGGGCGGGGGCGGGGCCCCCGGGATAGACTGGGTCCGGCGCCGGGAAGCCCAGTACGCCCGCTTGGAAGGGGAATCCTCCCCGGGGGGACCGGGGCACCGCACGGAAAGAAAGGACATCGTGCCCGAAAAAGCCGGGACGGAAGAAGTCCTGCGGGACATCAAGGACATCGTCCGCCGTATCGCGAAGCACCGGGCGATGCTCGACGACCTCCTCTCCGCCCAGGTCCGGGCGCTCCTCGAGCTCAAGGACCTCTCGGCCAAGTCCGGCGGGGAGGCGCTTCCGGGAACGAGCCTGCCGGACGCCGATGCGGCGCTCGGCCGGGTCGCGCTCGCGCGAGAGCTCCTCTCGGACGAGGACGACGCCTCGAAGCGGGCGGCGCCCAAGGCCCTTCTGATCGACGACGATCCGACGGTCCGCAACATCATCTCCCATTTTCTGCGCAAGGAGGGCTTCGTCGTCGAGAAGGCCGGCAACGGGGGGGACGGCCTGGCCGGGGCCAAGGGCGGGAAACCGGACCTGATCATCCTCGACGCCGTCGTGCCCGGGATGGACGGCTTCGAGCTCCTTTCGCTTCTCAAGAAGGACCCCGATACGTTCTCCATTCCGGTCCTCATGCTGTCGGCGCTCGGTGAGGAGACGGCTATCGTCAAGGGCCTCGAGGAGGGGGCCGATTACATCCTCAAGCCGTTCTCACCCCAGGTCCTGGTGGCCAAGGTCAAGAAGATCCTCAAGGAGAGGAGCGACCATGCTGTCGATCGTCGTCCTCTATAGCTTCGGCTACCTTCTCCTGGTGTCCACTTCGCTCTTCCTGTTCATCTTCTGCCGGCGCCTGCTCATCGAAGCCCGGGAGAGGAAGGACCGCAGGGCTTACGACGAGATGGAAAGGGACCTCCTCGAGCTTCTGACCGCGCCCGACGACAGTCGCGCGGCCTTCGCCTTCGCTTCGAAGTACCGGTCGCGGCCGCGCGTCCTCAAGCGGCTGCTCGTCGCCTACCGCGAGGCCCTCGCCGGCCGTTCTCTCGAACCGCTCAAGGTCGTTTTCGAGCGGACGATCCGCCGCCGGTGTCTCCGAGACCTGAGATCGCCCTGGCTGGCGACCCGGCTCCAGAACGTCCGGCTGTTCGTCGACTTCTCACGGCCCGAAGAGGCCGTCCACCTGGTCAAGCTCCTCCACGACAAGCCGGTCGTCCGGCTGGCCGCGCTCAACGCCCTTTCGGGCATCGCTTCGCGGGAAACGCTGGCCCACATCTTCGACCTGTTCGAGAAGGACCCCGAACCGAACCTTTACGCATACTCGAACATTTTTTTCAGCCTCGGCCCGCGCATCGAGCCCTTCATCAGGCTCTCCCTGGAGAAGCCGCTCCCCGCGGAAAAGGCGGGCGTGCTTGTCGAGATGGCCGGCCGTCTCCGCTTGCGCGGCCTCTATCCGCAGGTCGTCGGCTTCGCCCGCCACCCCGACAAGGAGCTCCGCATCCGTTCGGCCCGGGCCTTGGGGCACCTGCTCGTCCCGGCCTCGGCCCGGACGCTGTGCGCGCTCGCCGCCGATCCGGATTGGGCGGTCCAGGCCCAGGCCGTCCGGAGCCTGGGCACCCTCCAGGAATGGAACACGCTTCCCGTCCTGGCCAAAGCCCTCTTCTCCCCGAACTGGCACGTCCGCTACAACGCCGGCTACGGGTTGGCCGCCTTCGGCCTCGTCGGCGTTCTCCAGCTCCAGGAGATCTCACGCCAGAAGCAGGACCGGTTCGCCGCCGACATGGCCGCGATGGTCCTGGACACCGTCATCCTGACGGGAGGCGCGTCGTGACCGGCGTCCTGAGCGTCTTCGAAACCGGTTTGGAGCACCTCATCCTGACGTATTTCCTGCTCATCAACACCTTCTACTTCCTGTTCAACCTCCTCTCCCTGGCCGGGATACTCCGCTACCGCCGAATGGTCACGTTCGTCCGCTTCGCCGAGATCTTCCGCATGCCCATCGTCAAGCCCATCTCCGTCATCGTCCCCGCCTACAACGAGGGGCACGGGATCGTGGAGAGCGTCCGCTCTCTTCTGTCCCTCCGCTATCCCGTCTTCGAGGTCATCGTCGTGAACGACGGCTCGACCGACGACAGCCTGGCCCGGCTGACAAAGGCCTTCGACCTCAGGACCTCCAAGGCCGTCTTCCGGAGGACCCTCCCGAGCCAGCCGATCCGGGGCATCTACCGGTCGTCCGTCCAGCCCAAGCTCGTCGTCGTCGACAAGATGAACGGGAAGAAGGCCGACGCCCTGAACGCCGGGCTGAACGTCTCCCGCTACCCGCTGTTCTGCGCCGTGGACGGGGACTCCATCCTGGAAAAGGACGCCCTGCTCAAGGTCGTCCGCCCCTTCCTCGAGGATCCGGAGCGGACCATCGGCGCCGGCGGGATCATCCGTCTCAGCAACGGCTGCGTCGTCCGGGACGGCCAGGTCGAGACGGTCGGCCTGCCCCGGAATTGGATCGCCCGTTTCCAGGTCCTCGAATACCTCCGGGCCTTCCTCGGCGGCCGCCTGGGGATGAGCATGCTGAGAAGCACGCTCATCGTCTCCGGCGCCTTCGGGATCTTCCGCAAGGACATCGCCATGGCCTGCGGCGGCTACCGGACGGCGTCCATCACCGAGGACATGGACCTCGTCATCCGCATGCAGAAGCACATGCACGAGACAAGGAAGCCGTTCCGGATCCAGTACATCCCCGATCCCATCTGCTGGACGGAGGCCCCCGAAAGTCTCAGGGTCCTGGCCCGGCAGCGGAGCCGCTGGCACCGCGGCCTCATCCAGACGCTGGTGTGTTACCGGCGGATGCTCTTCAATCCGCGCTACGGGGTCGCCGGCCTCTTCGCCCTGCCCTTCTATGCGGTCTTCGAGATGGCCGGACCCTTCATCGAATGCCTGGGCTACGCCCTGTTCGCGGGCCACGTCCTGCGCGGGCAGGTCGACTATCCGTTCGCGGCGGCCTTCTTCTTCGTGGCCGTTTTTTACGGCACCTTCGTCTCCCTCCTGGCCATCCTCCTCGAGGAGCTCTCCTCGCATCGCTATCCGAGGCCGCGCGACATCTTCATCCTGACCGCGGCCGGCGTCGCCGAGAACCTCTTCTACCGTCAGTACCTGTCCGTCGTCCGGGCCTGGAGCCTCCTGGACTACCTGAAGGGCAAGAACGAATGGGGATCGATGGAAAAACGGGGTTTCGCCAAAGCGGGGCAGACGCCGTGAACGCGGAGCGCGGAGGTCTGCGCGCGGCCGCCTTCGGGCTCTCGCTGATGGCCGCATTGACGGCCTTCGCCGTCGAGGCCCGGTCCCAGGACCGCGACGCCATCCGGCAGGCCCTCGCGGCCGGCGAGCACGACCAAGCCGCCGCCCTGGCCCTCGAAGCGCTGCGCGGCGATCCCGGGAACACCGAGATCCGTTTCCTCCTGGCCCGCGCCTACGCCTACGCGGGACGATGGGACGAGGGCGAGGCCGTCCTCGACGCCCTGCTCGCCGGGCACCCGGCCGACGCCGACCTCATCGTCTTCAAGGCCCGGATCCTTTCTTGGCGCGGGGACCTCGTTGGCGCCGAAACAGCCTTTCGCCGGGCCCTCGCGGCCGAGCCGCGCTCGGCCGACGCGCTGGCCGGGCTGGCCGACCTGGCCTCCTGGCGGGGCGAATCCGACGCGGCCCTCGTCCTTTGCCGGCGGGCGCTCGACCTCGACGCGAACCACGCCGGGGCGCTCCACCGCGTCGGCTCCGTCCTCCTGGGACAGGGCGATTTCGGGCGGGCCCGCGGGTACCTGGCCCGGGCCGTCGAACTCGAGCCGGGGAACGCGGACTTCCGCCGCTCGCTCGACCGGGCCGTCCCGCTCTTCGTCCGCGGGCCCGAGGTCTGGCTCTCCGGAAGGAACGAGCACTGGAGCGACGGCCGGGAGGAGGCCCGCGATCTCGGACTCTCGGTCCTCTTCGGCCTCTTCGGCGACCGGGCCCGGCTCGTGGCCAAGGCCGGGCGGTCCTGGCGGGCCGGCGGCCGTGACGACAGCTTCGGCCTCGAGGCCTACCCCCGGCTCTGGAAAGGGGCCTACGGGTACTTCGACCTGAGCCTGGCCCCGAAGGCCGAGATCATTCCCGCGTCGTCCGTCCACGCCGAGGTCTATCAGTCCTTCCTCACCCGGTATGAAGCTTCGCTCGGCGTCCGCCGGATCGGCGCCGCCGGCGGGTCCGTCCTCATGGGGATCGCTTCAGGAGCCGCCTATTGGGGCCCCTGGTATCCGAATGTCCGCGTCTATTGGGCCAGCGCCGCCGCGGGGACCGGGTTCACCTGGATCGCCGGCCTGCGGCGCTACTTCGCGGGGACGAGCTATGTCTGGGCGAGCGTCGGGCGGGGCGCCCGGCCGCTCGAGACCGGGTCCATCGAGGGGATCCTGGCCGGGCCGGCCTGGCTCTTCGAGGCCGGGTTCGACGTCAACGTTCTCCGCGACGTCAGGCTCCGCGGCTACGTGTCCAGGCGGGAGGGCCTCGGCGGGGCCGACAGCACGGCCCTGGCCCTCGTCGCCGGCTACCGTTTTTAAATGTCTTCCCGGGGACTGCCGGGGAAGGAAGCGTCTTGACGGCGAGGAGCGCCTTCGTTAGATTGAAAGGCAGGGAGGGCCGCCCGTGAGCCGAAAGCCCCAGGACCGGAGAGCGTTCATCAAGACGATGGCCGCGGGGGCGGTCGCTCCGAGATCGGTCCTGGCCGGATTCCTGGGCGCCGGCCAGGCGGCCCCGGGCCAGATCGCGCGGAACGGCATGGCCTATCGCCGCCTCGGACGGACGGGTCTTCTCGTATCCGAGATCTCGCTCGGCAGCAGCCCTCTGCCCGACCCCGACCTCCTCAGGGCCCTTATCGACCGCGGCGTCAACTACATCGACACCTCCCACAATTACGAGAACGGCAACGCCGAGCGGAAGATCGGCCGGCTGCTCAAGGACGTCGGGCGGGACAAGGTCCTCGTGGCCACGAAGTTCCACGTCGCGCCCCGGGACACGCCGGAGTCCATCGCGGCGTCCGTCCACGGGAGCCTCCGGCGCCTGGGCGTCGAGCGGATCGACGTCCTGCTGATCCACGGCGCGGAGACGGCCGGCGTCCTGGTCGACGAGCGGGTCCTCGAGGCCTTCGAGCGGCTGAGGGCGGAAGGCGCATTCCGTTTCCGCGGCCTGTCCTGCCACGCCAACCACGACGAGGTCGTCCGAAAGGCCGTGTCCTGCGGGCTCTACGACATGGTCCAGGTCGGCTATAACGTTTTCGACATCCAGGAGCCCGACCGCGCCGTCGAGACCTATCCCGACTATCTCGCGGCGAGCGGCATCGGGGCCCTCGTCGGTCTCGCCCATTCCCGGGACGTCGGGGTCATCGCCATGAAGACGCTCAAGATCGGCGGCCGCCGGCAGGACCTCGGGAAATACCGGACCGGCCCGGTTTCCCTGTATCAGGCCATGCTCAAATGGGTCCTGGACGACGGGCGAGTGACCTCGGCCCTGACCGAGATCCTCAACCGGCCGCAGATGGAGGAAGACCTGGGGGCGGCGGGGTCGAGGCTCGCGGCGGCCGAGAGAACGACGCTCGTCCGCTACGTCCGCGAGAACGGGGCCGACTACTGCCACGGCTGCGGCCGGTGCCGCCGCGCCTGCCCGTCGGGCGTGGCCACGACGGACATCCTGCGGGCCTTCGCCTATCACGAAAGCTACGGCAAGTCGGGCCGGGCCAGGGAGGCCTACGCCTCTTTGGAGAGCGGGCGGAAGGCCGCGGCCTGCCGCGAATGCGGCGCGTGCGAGAAAGCCTGCCCCTACGGCGTGGGCGTCCGAACGAGGATAAGGGAGGCCGGACGCCTCCTGGCCTGAGGCGCAGTCGCCGCCGCGGTCAGATCTGCCAGGCGTACCCGATCTTCAGGAAGAAGGTCCGGTCGGTCCGGGTGAGGCCGACGCGGTCCGGGCCGAGCCAGCTGTCGAAGACGCCGCCCAGCGAATTGTCCGAATAGCCCAGGAAGAGGACCGTCCGCGGATTGAGCTTGTAGGAGAACAGGAGCTGGGTGAACAGGCCGCGGTTCCGCGAGTCGACGGGGAACGCATAGGCGGCCGGGTTCTGTTCCTGGTCGCTGTACTGGAGGATGGCCCGGACAAAGGACCGGACACTGAAGTTCCAGACGAGCTTGAGTTGGCTCAGGTTGGCGACATAGATGGTCTCGCCGTGAAGGGACAGCCGCTCGTAGGCGTGCGAGGCCACGAGGTTGAGGCGGCGGAGAATGTTGAGCGAGAGGTTGGGCCCGACCGACAGCCCCTGGGCCAGCCGCGAGTTGGCGTAGTCGATGGTCTGGCCGGCCATGGCCCGAACTCCGACCTCGGCGCCGCTGAAGGGGCGGAGACGGAAGAGCGCGTCCCCGAATCCCGTGTCGAAATACCGACCATCGTAGAACGTCCGCAGGAAGTTGGCGTGGACGTTGACTACCGACTCCAGGTTGCCCTGGTACATCAAGCCCAGCGTCAGGCCGCGGTCGGTCAGCCGGCCGCCGTGGTCGTAGATGACCTGGCCGGCCACGCCGAGGCGGATGAGGTTGAACCAGCCCTTCGGCTTGCCCCAGATCTGGCGGAAGACCATGACGTCGCCCTGCCGCGTGTCGACCCTCGGCACGAAGCCGTAATCGGCCCGGAAGCCCGAGGACAGGTCCTGGTAGCCCAGATTGTAGATCCAGGTCCGCGAGAAATGCTGGAACTGCAGGTTGACGGCGTTGCCGCCGAAGCGGCCCTCGTTCTGGCCGTAGGCCGTCGAGACGGCGTCCGGGTACTCCGTCTCCGAGTGGAGGAACTGGACGATGATGGAGTTCTTCTGGTCGAGGCGGAAGAAGCCGTCCGCGCCGGCGACATGATTGCCGTAGTCGCTCCCCATCCGCCCGGTATAGAGGACGCCGAGCGTCGACATCCGGCCGATGTCCTGGCGGAGGCGGAACACGCCGCCGGTGGTCGACTGGTCGAGCGAGCCCTGCATCGTGCCCTGGTTCGACGGGAAGATGAGGTTGGTCATCTCGTCCTGGGCGGCGAAGACGCCCATGGCCGTGCGGCCGGTTTTCCCGGTCAGCTTGGTGCCCCAGAGAGGGTCGGCGACCGTCCGGGTGAAGACAGCCTGGAGCGGGGTCAGGAAGAAATCCGCGCCTTCGAGGAAGAAAGGGCGCTTTTCGGGGTAGAACAGGGCGAAGCGCCGGTTGATCTGAAGCTGGGCGACGTCGGCCTCGACCTGCGAGAAGTCGGGATTGACCGTGCCGTTGAGGATGAGGTTGGGCGTGAGGCCCCACTTGGCCGTCAGGCCATAGTCGTCCTTGATGTCGCCGCGCGCCAGCGAGCCATCGGGATAGCCGCCCATGTCCATGGCATCGGTCCTGACGGCCGTTACGGTCGGCGTCAGCTCGATGTTCTGGCCGGGCGTGATCCCCTCGAAACCGGTGAGCTTGTTGAACTGGCAGATGACGCAATTGACGTTCCGGGAGCGCTCGTGGGACGTCATCCGATGGCGGGCGTCGCGCGGCCAGGAGCGCTCGGCCGAGAGTCCCCAAGTCTGGGGCCCGTCCGTCTTGCGGAAGCGGAGCTGGGCGAGGGGGATGGCCACTTCGGCGGCCCAGCCCCAGTCCGTGATCTTGGCCGCCGCTTTCCAGATGGCGTCCCAGGAGAAGTCCTCGTAGCCCTCGAGCTCGCTGAAGTTGGCGTCGGCCTGGACGCCCATGGGATTGACCCGGAACTGGAAGCCCCGGCGCTCGTCGTTGAAGGAATCGATCATGAAGCTGACGTGATCGTCCATGATGAGCGTGTCGGTGTCGTCCCGGTCCATGAGATGGGCCCGGATCTTCTTCGGCTCGGGGTCGTAACAGCGGAATCCGATGTAGAGGTTGTGAAGGTCGTAGGTGACGCGGCAATCGGTATCGACGGGCGCGGGGACGTTGTCCCCGGGCTGCCACTCGAAGGGCAAGGGGATCTTCGGGGCGGCGGCCCAGGCCTCCTCGTCGAGGACGCCGTCGATCCGGATGGGTGCGGCGGCCTTGGGGATATCGAAGCGGGCCGACTCGACCCGCGCCGGCTTGGCCGGGGCCTGGTCCTGGGGGGACGAGGCGGCGGCGGCGGGGACGGAGAAGGAAAGCGCGACGAGGGCCAGGGTCAAGACGGTCCGGGAGAAGCGGTTCATAGAGACTCCTTGCTGTTCCTTATTAATGGAATACTCCGGCGGACGGAGAAAGGTTGGCGCGCCGCCCGTCAGACGCGGGTCCGCGTGATCTTGGCCACGAGCGCCGCGGTCGGGTCGGGGCAGCGGACATATTCCGTCGTCACCCCGTCCGGATCGATGACCTTCTCGTAGGGCGTGCCCTCGTAGCGCCACGGCAGGGTCACGCCGTTCTCGAGCAGGCGGACGAACTCGTTGAGGCTGGCCCGGAGCCAGGGGCAGAGCTTGCCCCAGTCGGCCGGATAGGCGAACGTATCGCCTTTCTTGTGGCACCAGGTGTCCTCGCGGGCCTCGAAAATCTCGATGTCGATGCGGTACCTCTTGCGCGACGGCGGCGGAGGCGGGGGCGGCGGGGCGGCTTGGGAGACCTTTTTCTCCTGTCCGCCACCCAGGTCCCCGGCCGCGAGGAGGGCCGCGGCGGCGCAGCCGGCCTTGCCCATGAAGTCCCTTCGGTCCATGCGTCCGGTCTCCTTTCCTGCTGAGATACGCACATTATTGCATGGAACATGCCAGCCGGCCCAGCCCGGGGCCCTTCCCCGCGGCGGTAAAGGATATTACAATGGCGTCAACGAACTTTACCCGGCCGGCCGCCTAAACGCCGGCCGCGGCCGCGGCGAATTCTCGGGTGAGAGGAGCCCGAGGGTGAGGACCGGCCGGCGCCGGCGGAGGTGAGAGCATGACGAGACGCGGCGGTACCGTCTGGTTGGCCGTCGTCCTGTGCCTCGCGGCGGCCTGCGCGACCGCCCGAAAGCTCCCGGTCGCCGCCGTTCTGCAGCCGCCGCCGATCGACTGGAACGCGAGGATCGCAGAGGCTGACGCCTTCTATACCGCCGGCCATTATGCGGCCCTGCGACAAGCGCTCGGGACCTACCGGGAAGCCCTGAGCGTCCCCGAGCACTCAAAAAAAGTCGCAGAGAAGGTCGTCCGCGCCTCGCTGGCCTTGGAGCTCCGGAAGCGGGAGCTGGGCATCCTTCCGGAGGAGCCCTTCCCCGACCTCGAGGCGCCGGCGTCGGTCGATCCGTCGCTCTCCCGCTACGCGCCCTGGGTAGAACTCCTCGACGGCCTGCCCGTCAAGGTCAAGGGCAGCCCGGGATTCGATAGGATCGGGGGCCGGACGCCCGACGAGCAGCTGGATTGGGTCGCCGCCCGGGTGCCCGATCTCGACCGGGAGCTCGAGGAGGCGGCCGGCGGCGACGAACTCGCGGCCTCACTGCGGCTGGCCCTGCGGGCGGCCTTCGCCTACAAGTTCCCCGAGAAACTCGAGGCCCAGACCGGCCTGGACGCCTATCCGGGCTCCCCGTTCATTGCCTTTCAGGCGGCCATGTCCCCCGCGTACGACTTCGACCGCCTCGAGGCCCTCCTCGAGCGCGATCCGGATTTCGCCGAGGTCCACTATTTCCTCGGCGAGGCCGGGCTTCTCGCCGGCATGCTCCTCTCGGCCGAGAAGCGCTACCTCCTGGCCCTGCCTGAGATGCCGGACTCGCTCTCCCTGCTCATCTCCCTGGCCAAGGTCGCCTTCCAGATGGAGGAGCCGGAGAGCTGTCTCGAATGGAACGAGAAGGCCCTGGCTCTCCTGCCGGCCTACCGCGACGCCCTGCTCGGCAAGGGATTGGCCCTAGGCTACCTCGGGCGTTGCGAAGAGGCGCTCGGCGTCCTCGGCCGCATCCTCGAGCTCGGCACCTACTACATGGGCGAGGGCCACTACTGGTCGGCCTGGAACCTCCACGAGCTCGGCCGCCTGGAGGAGGCGCGCCGGGAGATCGAGGCGGCCAAGATCTTCCTCGTCGGCGTCGCCGATGTCGCGACGCTCTCCGGCATCATCGCCTACAAGCAGGGCCGCCTCGACGACGCCGAGCGGGACCTCCGCCAGGCCCTCGACCTCGACCCGGCGGCGAGCGACGCGGCCTTCCACTTGGGAAAGCTCTACGCCGACCGCAAGGACTGGTTGAACTCGGCGATCTATTTCTCCGGGGCGGCCGGAACGCTCGAGGACCGGGAGAGGGGCCTGGAGAAGAAGATCGAGGAGATCGAGGCCTCCGAGATGCCTCAGGACCGGCGGGTCCGCATGGTCGTCCGCAAGAAGGTCCAGATCATGGCCGTCCAAGCGACCAAGGCCACCGCCCAGTACAACGGCGCCGCCGGCTACCACAACGCGGGGTCGTTCGAGCGGGCCCTCGATCTGGCCCGCCTCGCGGCCGGCCATCCCGCTTTCGCCGACAAGGCCGCCGAGCTGATCAAGCTCATCCGCGAGCGCTGACGTTCGGGCCGGCTTTTTGCCCGCCGCTCTCCCCGCCGGACCGGAATGTTGTATAATATCGCCTCGAGAACGAAGGGAGCCGCCATGTCGGACACCGAAGTCACCACCCTCAGCCGACTATTCCTCCATTCCTGCCGGACCCACAAGAAGCCCGACCGGATGATGGCCAAGCGCGACGGGGTCTGGACGAAGACCTCCACGGACGAGGTCGAAGCGACCGTCCGGCGCCTATCGCTCGGCCTCCAGGCCCTCGGCCTGAAGGCCGGCGACCGGGTCGCCATTCTTTCCGAGAACAGGCCCGAGTGGGTCATGGCCGACTTCGCCGCGCTCTCGGCCGGCGCCGTCACCGTTCCCATCTACACATCGCTCCCGGCCGACCAGATCCGTTTCATCCTCGAGGACTCGGGGACCAAGATCGTGGTCTGCTCGGACCTCGATCTGTACGGCAAGATCGAAGCCGTCCGGAGCGGGCTCCCGGCCCTCGAGCGGGTCGTGGTCATCGAAGGCGATCCCCCGGCCGGGACGCAGGCCCTGTCGGATATCGTGGATATGGGCCGCCGCGCCGAGGCCGAAGAGCCAGGGCGCTTCGAGAGATCCGCCGAAGCGGTCCGGCCCGGCGACCTGGCCTCCATCATCTACACGTCCGGGACGACCGGCGTGCCCAAGGGCGTCATGCTCAGCCACGCCAATTTCGTCAGCAACGTCAGGTCCCTGACCGAGTTCATCGATTTCAACGAAGACGACACCGGCCTGTCCTTCCTGCCCCTGTCCCACGTCCTCGAACGGACGGCCACCTTCCTCCTTTTTGAGGTCGGAGCGGCCATGGCCTACGCCGAGAGCATCGAGGCCTTGGCCGAGAACATGGTCGAGGTCCGCCCGACCATCGTGGTCAGCGTGCCCCGGGTCTTCGAGAAGATCTACGCCCGGGTGATGGACCAGGTCATGGGCGGCTCGCGCCTCAAGAGGGCCATCTTCGTCTGGGGCCTGGCCACGGGGAAAAAGCACGTGGCCAGGACGATCGCCGGCGAGCCCGTTCCGGCGCACCTGGCCGTCAAGCACGGGCTGGCGAAGAAGCTCGTCTTCTCCAAGATCACGGCCCGGACCGGCGGCCGGATCCGGTACTTCATCTGCGGCGGGGCCCCGCTCTCCAGGGACATCGCCGAGTTCTTCCACGCCGTGGGTCTCAAGGTCATGCCGGGATACGGCCTGACGGAAACCTCTCCCGTCCTCACGGGCAGCGCCGTGGGCAAGGTCCGCTTCGGGACCGCGGGCAAGACCATCCCCGGGGTCGAGCTCCGGATCGCCGAGGACGGCGAGATCCTGGCCCGCGGCCCCAATATCATGATGGGCTACTACAAGAACGAGGCCGACACGCGGGAGGCCCTGAAGGACGGCTGGCTCCACACCGGCGACATCGGACGGTTCGACGAGGACGGCTTCCTGATCATCACCGACCGCAAGAAGGACATCATCGTCACCTCGGGCGGCAAGAACGTCGCCCCCCAGCCCATCGAGAGCCTCATCCTGGCCAGTCCCTTGATCGCCGGCGCGGTCGTGGTGGGCAGCAGCCGCAAGTTCATCTCGGCCCTGGTCGTGCCGGACTTCGGGAAGCTCGAGACGATCGCCCGGGCCAAGGGCTGGAGCTTCGGGGACCGGACCGAGCTCAGCCGCCGGCCCGAGGTCGCCGCGTTCCTCCTCGACGAGGTCAACCGCATGACCCCCAATCTGGCGTCTTACGAGCGGGTGAAAAAGATCGCCGTGCTCGACCGCGATTTCGACATCGGCGCGGGAGAGGTCACGCCGACCCTCAAGATCAGGCGGAACATCGTCGAGCGGAAGTACGCCGAACTCATCGACGCCCTCTATAGGGAGTGACGGCGGAGGAGGGGGCCCACATGACACATCATGCCGGATCCTGGCCGACCGCGGTCGTCGCCGCCGCGATCCTCCTGGGTGCTCAGCATGCTCCCGGCGCGTCACAAGACGTTCTCGACAAGTTCGTTCGCCTGTCCGGGCCCGGCCCGGCGGACGCGACGGGGGCGCCGCCGGTCGAATACCCGGGCCGTTTCAGCGGCTACACGAATTACTGGCAGACGACGGCCTGGAGCTGGCGCCAGCACGGCAACCTCTTCCTCATCGGCCAACCGGACGTCGCCCAGGCCGTTGCCCAGAACAAGGCCGACATCGCCGAGGAACTGGGACTTCCGGGTCTTGTCCTCGACGAGGGCTTCCTCAAGGCCTGGCTCGAAACGCCCGCGGCCGAGATCGAGGACCCGGAAGAGGGCGCTCTGGCCATGGGGCTGGCGAAGGGGGACGTCCTCGTCTGGGCCAAGCCCTCGAGTCCTCTGGGCGTCAAGCTCAGGGCCAAGGTCCCCGGCTTCGCCGGAGCGCGGGCCGCGCTCGACAGCCATCAGGCCCGGGCCGCGGGCTATCGCGAGGTCGTCGCCTTCGTCCTCGCCGACGGGAAAAAGCGGCTCTTCGCGGTCCTCGCCGAGGACGCCGGTGACCGGCGCCGGTTCGAAGAGCTCCTGGCCGGGCTGCGGGACGTCGTCGATCGCTACGATCTCCATCGGGGCTGGTTCGGGACGGGCACGCTCCTCCACAGCGTCACCTGCCACCCCGGGCATCCGCTCGAGGTCGTCGGCCAGGGTCTCGGCCAGGGCAACGACTGGTTCACGTTCAGCGGCTATATGG
>JBFYNT010000190.1:0-3051 GCA_041304225.1 Candidatus Aminicenantota bacterium | reverse complement strand
GGCCTTCTTGTTCTTCTTCTCGGCCCGGACGACCACGTCCTTGAGCGTGATGCCGTCGAAATAGCCCTTCAGGAGCTCGGTCGCGTCCTTCCAGATGTCGAAGGTCGGGCAGGACTCCAGGTGATCGCAGTAGGTCCCGTCCTCGACGCATTCGACCAGGCAGCAATTGCCCTCGAGGGCGTGGAGGATCTCGCTGAGTTTGATGTCCTCCGGCCGGCGGGCCAGGGTGTAGACGACGCCGGCGCCGCGGATGCTCTTGACCAGGCGGTTGATCTTCAAGGGGATGATGATCTGCTCGAGGTAGCGGATGGAGATGCACTCGTCCTCGGAGATGTGCTTGAGGATGACGGCGTCATTGCCGTTCCCATAGTGCCGGGCCAGGTTGAGCATCAGGCGCGTGCCGTAGCGGCCTTTGGTGGATAATCTGATCATCTCAGGCTCCTCGCTCCATTTTATACGGCTTTTCCGGCAATATCAACACGGATTGATAGGAATTATCAATTTACTCAATCCCCCCGCTCCGCCTCCCGGCGGCCTTGACACCCTCCGCGGCGAATGGGTATCCTAGCCGTCTCGATCCCACGCGCAAAGGAACGCCCATGTCCCGTCAGATCCTGCTCGGTGACGAAGCCGTCGCCCTGGGGGCCGTCCACGCCGGCCTCTCGGCGGCCTATTCCTATCCCGGCACCCCCGCCTCGGAGATCCTGGAGTACCTGGTCCGCCAGGCCGCGGAGACCAAAGCCTTCAAGGCCGTCTGGTCGGTCAACGAGAAGACGGCCTACGAGGAGGCCCTCGGCGCCTCGTTCGCCGGGAAGCGGGCCCTGGTGTCCTTCAAGCACGTCGGCCTCAACGTCGCCGCCGACCCGTTCATGAACTCGGCCGTCACCGGGGCCAACGGCGGCCTCGTCGTGGTCAGCGCCGACGATCCCGGCATGCACAGCTCGCAGAACGAGCAGGACAGCCGCTACTACGCCCAGTTCGCTCACATCTTCGCCTACGAGCCCTCCGACCATCAGGAAGCCTACGACATGACCCGGGAGGCCTACGACCTGTCCGAGAGGCTCGAGCTGCCCGTCCTCGTCCGCATGGTCACCCGGCTCTCCCACAGCCGTTCGGCCGTCGAGGTCCGCGAGCCGAAGCCCCAGAACGCGCTGCGGAAGGGATCGGCCCGGGACTGGATCCTCCTGCCGGTCAACGCCCGCCGGCGCTTCGCCCGTCTCCTCGACCTGCAGTTGGAGCTGGTCCGCGTCTCGGACGAGTCGCGGTTCAACGTCCTGGAACCCGGGACGAAGGACCGCTCGCTCGGCGTCATCGCCGCCGGGGTCGCTTACAACTATTTCCGCGAGGCCGTGGCCGGCGAGGCCGCGCCGCCGCCGTTCCTCAAGATCTCGACCTACCCCATCCCCGAGGGCCTCGTCCGCAAGCTCATCGAGAGCGTCGACACCGTGCTCGTCCTCGAGGACGGTTATCCCTTCATCGAGCGCCGGCTCAAGGGCCTGTTCGGGATCGCGGGCAAGACCGTCCGGGGCAAGACCGACGGGACCCTGCCGGCCTCCGGTGAGCTCTCGCCCGATATCGTCCGGGCCGCCCTCGGCCGTAAGGCCCTCCCGGCCCTCGGGCCGAGCGGCTTGCCCCTGGCCGGCCGTCCGCCCCAGCTCTGCGTCGGCTGCCCCCACGCCGACACCTTCAAAGCCCTGAATAAGGCCCTGGAGGGCGTCGCCGGGGCCAACGTCTTCAGCGACATCGGCTGTTACACCCTGGGCGCCCTGCCGCCCTACAACGCCATCCACAGCTGCGTCTGCATGGGCGCGAGCATCGGCATGGCCCGGGGCGCCTCCGACGTCGGCCTCCACCCGGCCGTCTCGGTCATCGGCGACTCGACCTTCGCCCATTCCGGCATCACGCCGCTGCTCGGCGCGGCCGTCGCGGACACGAACATGACGGTCGTCATCCTCGACAACGCCACGACGGCCATGACCGGCGGGCAGCCGACCTACGGCTCCGGCGAGCGCCTGCTCAAGCTCCTCGAGGGATTGGGCGTCCCCAAGGACCACCTCCGGACGATCGAGCCCCTCCCCAAGAACCACGATAAGAACGTCCAGGTCCTCAAGGAGGAGATCGACCACCGCGGCCTGTCGGTCGTCGTCGCCGTCCGCGAGTGCGTCCAGGAACAGCGGAAGAAAAGGAGCTAGGCCATGAAGCAGGACATCATCCTCGCCGGCGTCGGAGGCCAGGGCATCCTGTCCATCGCCTACGTCATCGACAACGCTGCCCTCGCCGACGGCCTGTTCTTCAAGCAGGCCGAGGTCCACGGCATGGCCCAGCGGGGAGGGGCCGTCCAGTCGCACATGCGGCTCTCGAAGGGCGCCATCTGGAGCGATCTTATCCCCAAGGGCGAGGCCGACATGGTCCTGAGCGTGGAGCCGCTCGAGGCTCTGCGCTATCTGGACTACCTCCGGCCGGACGGGATCGTGATCACCAGCTCGACGCCCTTCCGCAATATCCCCGACTACCCCGACGTCGACAAGGTCCTGGAAGCGGTCCGCCGGGCGCCCCGCTCGGTCGTGGTCGACGCCGAGAAGCTGGCCAAGGAGGCCGGCACGGTCAAGGCCCAGAACATCGTGCTGCTCGGGGCCGCCGCGCCGAGCCTCATCCTCGCCGAGGCCTCTCTCGTCCGGACGATCGAGGATCTCTTCCGCGGCAAGGGGACGCCCGTCCTCGAGGCCAACCTCAAGGCCTTCGCGCTCGGCAAGAAAGCGGCCCTCGGTTCATGAAGACCGGCTGGACCAGGACCCTCCGCCTCCTCGAGCGCGCGGAGAGGGACGGCCGGAGCTTCCTGCTCGAGCCCGAGGTCTACGCGGTCCTGCGCGAGGCGGGGATGGCCGTCCCCCGCCACGCCCTCCTCGCGACCGACGGGAAGATCGCGCGCACGGCCCTGGCGGCCCTGGGCTCCGACAAGGTCGTCGTCAAGATCGTCTCGCCGCTCGTCATCCACAAGTCCGACGTCGGCGGCGTCGCCGTCTGCAAGGCCGAGCCGGCCGCCGTGAGGAC
>JBFYNT010000189.1:0-3598 GCA_041304225.1 Candidatus Aminicenantota bacterium | reverse complement strand
CAACGATCCCGGCATGTCCGCGGTCTGGTGCGTTCTGCCCGCCCTCGACGCGGCCGTGGCCGCGGGGGTCGTCGACCGCGCCAAGGTCGGCCTGCAGGGGCACTCGTGGGGCGGCTATCAGACCGCCTTCCTCGTCACCCAGGCGGAGTTCGCCGCGGCCGTGGCCGGCGCCCCCTTGACCAACATGATCAGCATGTACAGCTCCATCTACTTCAACAGCGGCTCGGCCAACATGGCCATCTTCGAATCCAGCCAGGGCCGGTTCAAGGGCGGCTATTGGGACAACCTCGAGGCCTATCAGCGCAACTCGCCGGTCTATTACGCCGCCCAGGTCAAGACGCCGCTCATCATCCTCCACAACGACAAGGACGGCGCCGTCGACTGGAACCAGGGCATCGAGTACTACAACACGCTGCGGCGGATGAAGAAGCCGGTGGTCATGCTCCAATACGTCGGCGAGAACCACGGCCTGCAGAAGCCGGCCAACCGCAAGGACTACACGGTGCGGATGAAGGAGTTCTTCGACCATCACCTGATGGGCAAGCCGGCCCCGGCCTGGTATACGGAAGGCGTCTCCCACCTCAAGCTCAAGGACCATCTCAAGGAGCGGGCCAAGGACCTCAAGCCGGCGGAAAAGACCGACAAGAAGGACGACGAGAAAAAGTAGCCCGCTTCGGCGGGAGCGGGGGCCCCGCGGCCGCTAACCGCGAGTTGGCCGCGGCCCGGGGATCGGCCTTTTTCGGATAGGGGTCCATCCGTCGCGGGGAGGGGAACGGAGAAGAAACCAAGGCTGGCTGGTGAGGCGCCAAGGTTTCAAAGGAAAAGGAAGCGGGGCTAAGGAGGATCCCTCTCCAGCCAGCAAATTCATTATAGTGTCGTTTTTTGTCGCTTGTCAATCCGAAAATGTCCATTTTAGGAAATTTTTCGGGCTCCCGCCGGACGGCGCCGGCCTTGATTTTTCGGCCGATTAATGTATACTGATTTAGTAGGATTTAACCGAAGAGAGGCCCCGATGAAACCGAGCGTCAAGATCGCCATCCTGGCGTTGGCGACACTCCTGGGCCTCGCGTGGTGGAGGGGCCTCAACGCCCTCCTCGGGAGCGGAGCCCACCGGCCCGCGATCGCCGCCACAGAGGGAGGTCAGGACATGCCGGCCAAGGTCAAAAAGACGGACAAGGAGTGGAAGGCCGTCCTCACGCCCGAGCAGTACGAGGTCATGAGGAAGTGCGGGACGGAGAGGCCCTTCACAGGGAAATACAACGACTTCTGGGAGAAGGGCGTTTACGTCTGCGCCGCCTGTGGGACGCCGCTCTTCCTTTCGGAGAAGAAGTACGAGCACGGCACGGGCTGGCCGAGCTTCACGACGCCCGTCGACGAGAAGAACCTCGACTTCCGCGACGACTACTCGCTCCTGACGAAGCGGATCGAGGTCCGCTGCGCGGGCTGCGGCGCCCACCTCGGCCACGTCTTCGACGACGGGCCGGAACCGTCCTTCCTCCACTACTGCGTCAACTCGGCCTCCCTCGACTTCAAGCCCGAGGCGGCCGCGGCGGCGGGGGACAAGGCGAAGGAGGCGGCGGCCGCGACGGAGACCGCGACCTTCGCGGCCGGCTGCTTCTGGGGCGTCGAGCACAAGCTGGGGAAGCTCCCCGGCGTCGTCGACACGGTCGTCGGGTACACCGGCGGGCGGACCGTCGCCCCGACCTACGAAGAGGTCTGCACAGGCAAAACGGGGCACGCCGAGGCCGTCCAAGTGACCTTCGATCCGGAGCGGGTGAGCTACGCCGACCTCGTCCGTCACTTTTTCTCCAGCCACGATCCCACCCAGGTCGACCGCCAGGGGCCCGACAAGGGCACCCAGTACCGGTCGGCCATCTTCTATCACGACGAAGCCCAGCGGGCGGAAGCCCGGAAGGTCATGGACGAGCTGGCCGCCTCGGGGCGCTTTAAAAAGCGCCTGGCCACCGAGCTCACGCCGGCCTCGGCGTTCTATAAAGCCGAAGAGTACCACCAAAAGTACTTCGATAAGCACGGCTTCGTCTGCTATTAAATGGTTCATCTCCCATTTCCGGGATGACCTCTCGAGGCGGTGAGGGGATTATCCTTGCAGCTCCCCGTTGCTGGAGGAGGGGACCCGCGTAGCGGGGGGGAACCGTGCAAACTGGTTCCCCGGGGGGCCGGGGAGCCAGAGGATATCCCCGAGCAAAGCCGGAGAGAGGGCTCCCCCGGAATTCGGAGAAGAACCTATTAAATCTCTCTCGTGTCCCCAGAATGAGACGTCCCGCCATCTGGGGGGAGCACTCCCGAAGGCCTCCTCCCTAAGAGACTCCTGGCACGAATCTTGTAGTAAAAATGGACTGGTCCAGGAGAAAAAGATGAAAAATCCACGGTTCAGGGCGCTTCCCAGGCAGGAATGGCCCGGACTGTCCTGCCTGGGCGTAAAAAAGGACGAAAACGTAAAGTTTTTTCTTGACAAACGGGACGGGAGGCGGTATGCTCCGCGCTCCCTATCGGAAGGACCGACCCTTCGGGGGTGTAACGTTTCCGCCCCCAGCCCCGTTAATTGAGCAGAGAGCGAGGGCTGGGACCATGAGAGGACAGAAGCGGGCCTGGAACGAAAAGCCCGATTTTATAGTATTCCTATATTAAAGGTAAATTAAGGGAGAACCCGATGGCTTCTCAATACAAGTACAAGAACGACGAAGAGCTCCTCCAGCTCTTGCCCAACGCCCCCGGCGGCAAGCTCTTCTCCGACGACGACGAGGTCTTCGCCGCGGCCGGCGCCGCGGCCCTCGACGCCCGTCTGGGCGGCAACGGGAACGGCGGCAACGGCAAGGCCCTCCATTCGCCCGAGGACATCGAACAGACGGCCGACCTGGTCAAGATCTACCTCCGCGAGATGGGCAGCATCCTGCTCCTGTCGCGCGAACAGGAGATCGCCCTGGCCCGCCGGATGGAGCGCGGCGAGAAGGCCATCTTCAAGGCCCTGGCTCGGACGCCCATCACGCTCGATGAGATCACGGCCCTCGAGGCCCTGCTCAAGAAGAGCCCCGAGTCCTTCGTCAAGCTGTTCAACATGACCGAGGATGAATTCTCGGAGGACAGCCTCGAGGTCCGGCGGCGCGACGTTCTCGTCCGCATCCAGAAGCTGCGGGCCACGAGCCACCGGCTCCTGAAGATCCGGCCGCTCGTCCGTAACCGCTTCGCCCGCGGCCGCCTGGCCGTCCGCATCGTCCGGATGGCCCGCGAGCTCGAGCTCAAGCCGGAGCAGCAGGACCGCATCGTCCAGGCCGTCCAGATCCGCCTCAAGGAAGGCCTCAAGAAGGCCTCCAAGCAGGCCCGCCAGGACAACCGGTCCATTCTGCTGGCCATCCAGTCCGGCCGCCGGACCCGGGAGCGGGCCAAGAGCGACCTCGTCTCGGCCAACCTGCGCCTGGTCGTCTCCATCGCCAAGAAGTACCAGGGCCGCGGCCTGCAGCTGCTCGACCTCATCCAGGAAGGCAACATCGGCCTGATGCGCGCCGCCAAGAAATTTGACTACACCCGCGGCTTCAAGTTCAGCACCTACGCCACGTGGTGGATTCGCCAGGCGATCACC
>JBFYNT010000188.1:0-5811 GCA_041304225.1 Candidatus Aminicenantota bacterium | reverse complement strand
CGGCGACGAGCGCCACGGGCACCCGGTAGATGAACATGGTCTTGCCGAAGACGACGAGCTCGGGCCGGTGGGCCTCCAGGACCTCGGCCAGCCGGTCGAGGTCGGGCTTGTAGGGGTTGTCCGCCCGGACCGGGATGTGGACCACCCGCTCCTTGCCGGTCGCCGGGTCCTCCTCGACGTAGTTGAACAGCGCGCCCATCGGCTGGGAGCTGAGGTGGCCGCCGTAGATGAGGTCGTTGTTGAAGACGAGGCGCAGGCGCCGGGAGAGCCGGCCTTCGGCCCGGCCGCGGTTGACGAACTTGACCAGCCCCTTGAACACGACCTCGTTGGCCATCTGGCCGCTGACCGGCCGGAGCTCGATGTCCGAACAGCCGAAATAGGCCGCCATCTCCCGCTGGGCTTCGACCTCGACGTCGCGGATGAAGTCCGTGCCCTGGTAGAAGTAGACCTCCTCCCCCTTCATGGTCCGGTGCTCGGCGTAGCGGCCGGCCGGGTCGGCGATCTCGCACATCTTGACCAGGAGCGACGGGGTCGACTCCGAGGGGATGAGGTTGAAGCAATCCCTCTGGCGCCAGGCGCTGTTCCGCTCGACGCGGGCGGCCAGGTCCCGGGCCTTGTCTGCGAATGCGGGCATGATACCGTTCCTTATTTGAAGTTCTCGTCTTCGAGGTCGCGGACCATCTGGACCCGCCGGCCGTGGCGGCCGCCCTCGAAGTCCGTCTCGAGCCAGACCCGGACGACGGCCAGCGCCTGTTCGAGCGTGTGCGTCCGGCCGCCGAGGGTCAGGCAGTTCGCGTCGTTGTGCTTGCGGCTCATCTCGGCCGTGTACTCGTTCCAGCAGGGCGTCGCCCGGAGGCCTTTGAACTTGTTGGCCACGACGGCCATGCCCAGCCCCGTGCCGCAGATGAGGAGGGCCCGGTCGCAGGCGCCCGAGAGCACGGCCCGCGCGCCCAGGGCCCCGTACGTGACGTAGTCGACCGATTCGCCGGGGCCGCAGCCGAGGTCGTCGAAGGGGATGCCGCGGCCGCGGAGATAATCGGCGACCCCCGTCTTGAGCTCGTAGCCGGCGTGGTCGGAAGCGAGGGCGATCTTCATTGGACGATCATCTTGGCCGCTTCGGGCATGACCTCGATCGCCTTCCTGACGATGGGGTCGGTATGGCGCGCTACCCGCACGCCCTCGTCGACCCCCCAGACGGCGCCGGCGATCTCGCGCTCGAGCTCCCGGCGGATCTCGGTCTCGGCGTCGCGGAAGGCCTGGTCGTCGAAGGCGATCTTGCGCGAAGCGAGGAACTTGCGGAAATCGGCCACCACCTCGTCGTTGACCACGAAGGCCGTGCCGATCTGGATCTTGCCGGCCGCGGCGGCCCCGGCGTCCTTGGGGTCCTGGGGGAAGACGAACTTCCGGCCGAGGTCGGTCTGGTGCTGGACCAGGCGCCGGGCGTAGGTGAAGAACGCCCCGCTGATGCGGAGGCGCCCGGTGACGGGCTTGAGCAGGGAGTCGACGGCGTAGTCGGGCGTTATGCCGCCCTGGCCGAGGACCTTGCGGCCGTGCTCCGTGTAGCGGACCTCGCGGCTCTCCTCGGGAGCGCGCTTGCTCATCATATAATCGTCGATGTGGCTGTAATCCCGCTGGATGGACCGGCCGCTCGGCGTCAGGTACTTGGCCACGGTCAGGGCCACGGCCATGTCGGGGGCCAGCGGGAAGACCGTCTGGACCAGGCCCTTGCCCCAGGAGTCCTCGCCCACGATGAGCCCCCGGTCGTGGTCCATGACCGCGCCGCTGACGATCTCGGAGGCGCTGGCCGTGCCCTGGTCGATGAGGATGACGAGGGGGAGCTTCTCGTACTGGTCGTCCCGGTAGGCCGGGAACTCCCGGTCGTAGGCCGGGTTCCGGCCGTCCATGGAGACGATGAGCGACCCGCGCGGCAGGAACAGGTCCGAGATCTCGATCGACGCGGCCAGGGCCCCGCCCGTGTTCAGCCGCAGGTCGAGGATGAGGCTGGTCATGCCTTCGGAGGTCAGCTCGGCCAGGGCGTTCTCGAGCTCGCGGGCGGTCTCCTCGCCGAAGTTGCGGACATAGATGTAGCCGATGCCGCCGTCGAGGAGGAAGGCGTAAGGCACGCTCAGGAGGGGGATCTCCTCGCGGGCGATGGTCAGGTCGAACGCCTTCTCGCCCTCGCGGACGAAGGTGACGGTGACCTTCGAGCCCTTCTCGGTCCCGCGGAGCTTCTGCATGGCGTCGTAGCTCGAGAACGGCACCGTGGACTCGCCGTCGATGCGCGAGATGATGTCCCCGGGCAGGATGCCCAGGCGGAAGGCCGGGCCGCCCTCGATCGGGGCGATGACGACGATGTTGTCGCCCTGCTTCTGGATCTGGAGCCCGACCCCGTAATACGAGCCCGAATAGTCCTCGCGCATGCGGGAATAGCTCGAGGGGTCGAGGAAGTAGGAGTGGGGGTCGAGGGTGTCCAGCGTGCCCTTCATCGAGGCGACGGCCAGCGTCTCCTCGTCGAGGGGCTTGTAGTAATTGGCCTCGAGGACCCCGGCGATCGAACGGGCCTTGGCCAGGGAAGCCGCCCAGAGGTCCTCGTCGTGGGACGGGACCTGGAGGGCCAGGAGCGCCGCGAATATGAGGAGAACGGTGGGTTTTTTCATAGACCTCACGTGCGTTCAATTTTATCACCGCCCGCCCCCCATGTAAAGGAACCGGGGGCCGTGCTATAATACCCGCTCGAGAAACCCATGTTCGGGAGCATCGGACCCGCGGAGATCGTCCTCATCTTCGTCATCGCCCTGCTCGTCTTCGGCCCCAAGAAGCTGCCCGAGATCGGGCGCTCCGTCGGCAAGGCCCTCCGGGAGTTCAAGAAGACCTCCGACGAGATCAAGGGCCGCATCGAGGAGGAGATCGAGGCCTCCGAGCTCAAGGACATCCGCAAGGAGATCAAGTCCGGGGTCGACGACCTCAAGTCGAGCGTGACCGACCTCGCCTCCGGGATCACCGAGGTCAAGACCGAAATCCAAAAGGACATCGAGGCACATGAGACTGGGGAAGGGCCGAAAGTCACCTGACGAGATGACCTTCCTCGAGCACCTCGAGGACCTGCGCAAGCGGCTTTTCTACTCCTTCGTCGCCCTGTTCATCGGCTTCATCCCCGGCTGGATCTTCTCCAAGCAGCTTTACGCCATCCTGGCCCGCCCGGTGACCCAGTATCTGCCCCCGGGGACCAAGCTGGCCTTCACCACCCTGACCGCACCCTTCATGCTCTATATGAAGACGGCCTTCCTGGCCTCGATCTTCTTCATGTCGCCGTTCGTCTTCCTGCAGCTCTGGTACTTCATCGCCCCCGGCCTCTACCAGAAGGAGAAGAAGTACGCCGTCCCCTTCGTCCTGATGACGACCTTCTTCTTCACGCTCGGGGCGCTCTTCGGCTATTTCATCGTCTTCCCCTGGGCCTGCCGCTTCTTCCTGCAGATGGGGCAGGATTTCCAGGCTGTCATCACCGTCGACCAGTACTTCGGCTTCGCCCTGAAGGTCCTGCTCGGCATCGCCCTCATCTTCGAGCTGCCGACCCTCATCTTCTTCCTGGCCCGGATGGGGCTGGTCACGGCCGGCTGGATGGTCCGCAACTTCAAGTACGCCGTCCTCGGCGTCTTCGTCGTGGCCGCCGTGATCACGCCCACGCCGGACGTCATCACCCAAAGCATCGTGGCCGTCCCCATGCTGGCCCTCTACGGCCTGAGCATCCTCATCGCCCTGGCCGTCGGCCGGGGCAAAGAGAAGGCCCGCCGGGCCAAAGAAGATCCGGCGGGATAAGCGAAAGGAAGAGTGCCGGCCATGGACGGTCGCCTGATCATCGCCAACGAGCGCGTCGAAACGCCCGACAAGCTCGTCTCCGAGAACCCGGCCACCCTCGCGCCCTTGGGCGAGGTCAGCCTGGCTTCGAAAGAGCTCTGCGACCGGGCCATCGCGGCCGCCAAGGCGGCCTATCCGGCCTGGAGCCGGCTCGATCCCCGGGAGAAGAGGGCCGTCTTCAAGCGAGCCGAGAACATTCTGGCCCGGCGGGCCACCGAGATCGCCAGGATCATCGCCCAGGAGAAGGGCTCCCCCTATCCCGAATCGCTCGCGGTCGAGGTGTTCGGCGCCCTCCAGTCCCTCGGCTTCTATGCCGAGAACATGGGCCGGCTCCTGCGCCCGAAACGGGACGGCTACTACACGCCCCTGTTCCTCAACAAATCGGCCACCTATCGCTTCGATCCTCTCGGGCCGACCCTGATCATCTCGCCCTGGAACTTCCCGTTCCTCATCCCCATGTTCGACGTCATGAGCTCCCTGACCGCCGGCAACACGGTCGTCCTCCGCCCTTCGACGGCGACTCCTTTTTCGGCGCTCGTCATCGGCGAGATCTTCGCCGAGGCCGGCCTGCCGCCCGGCGTTCTCAACGTCGTCGTCTGCAAGACGCCCCTGGCCGAGGCCATGATCGTCGATCCGGCCATCCAGACCGTCATGTTCACCGGCAGCGTCGGCATCGGCAGGCGCATCATGGAGCTCTGCAGCCGGAACTTGACCAACCTGACCCTCGAGCTCGGCGGCAAGGACCCGATGATCGTCCTCGGCGACGCCGATCTCGAACGGGCCGCCCGAGGCGCCGTCTGGACGGCCTTTATGAACTGCGGCCAGAGCTGCGGTTCGGTCGAGCGGGTCTACGTCGAGCGGAAGGTCGCCGAGGCCTTCACGGCGCGCGTCGTCGAACTGGCCCGACAGGTCAGGATAGGAAATCCCCTCGATCCGGGCGTCGACATGGGACCGATGGCCACGGCCGGCCAGCGTAAGCTCGTCGAAGAGCACATCGCCGACGCGAGGGCCCGGGGCGCGGGAATACCCGTCGGCGGCGGCCGCCCGGCCGGCCTGGCCGGCTATTTCCTCGAGCCGACGGTCCTCACCGGCGTCGACCACACCATGCGCTGCATGACCGAGGAGACCTTCGGCCCGACCCTGCCCATCATGGCCTTCGACGGCGACGAGGCGGCCCTGGCCCTGGCCAACGACAGCGTCTACGGCCTGACAGCCTCGGTCTGGACGAGGGACCGGAAGCGGGCCGCCTGGTTCGCCGAGCGACTCGAGGCCGGCTCGGTCACGGTCAACGACCACATGTATTCCTTCTGCGAGCCCCGGGCCATCTGGGGCGGCATCAAGCAGACCGGCATGGGGCGGTCGCACGGCCCCTACGGCCTCCACGAGCTCGTCAACACCAAGCTCGTCGGCGAGGACTTTTTCCGGAAAAAGGCCCAGACCTGGTGGTTCCCCTACGACGACAGCCTCTCCGGGATCATGGAGAAGGCGATCGCGATCTTCCACAGCGGGAAGCTCCGGGTGAAAACGCGGGCCGTCCTGGGCCTGCGCAAGGAATGGCCCCGGCTCAAGGCCACCGCTCCCCTGCTGAACTACGTCCGGGCCCTGCCGAGAATATTGAAAAAATGAGAACGCCGCCGCGACTGATCGGCCTGACGGGAACGAACGGGGCCGGAAAGGGCGAGGCCGCGGCCTTTTTCGTCGCCAGGGGCTACGCCTACTTCTCGCTCTCCGACGTCATCCGCGACGAGCTCCGGGAGCGGGGCGAGCCCGAGAACCGGGACGGCCTCATCCGGACGGGGAACAGGCTGAGGGATAGCTTCGGCCCCGACGTCCTGGCCCGGCGGACGATGGCCAAGGTCGGGGCGGGCGGACGGGCCGTCATCGACAGCATCCGCAACACGGCCGAGATCGACTACCTGAGGCGGCAGGACGGATTCGTGCTGCTGGCCATCGACG
>JBFYNT010000187.1:0-5597 GCA_041304225.1 Candidatus Aminicenantota bacterium | reverse complement strand
CGTTGGCCGCGCTGTTGATCAGGATGTCCACCGTAACCGAGGCGCCGGGGGCGAGCGTGCCGGAAACCACGAAGAGCGACGTCCAGGCCTGCGTCTTCGCGGCCGTCCAGTTCAGGCTCGTTCCTCCCGTGTTCTGGAGCGTATACGTTTGGGTCGAGGGCGCGAACGGTCCGCCGACCGGCCCCGTGGACGTGAGCCCGGTCGCCGGCGTGACCGCGAGAACGCCCGGCGCCGTCACCGTCAGGGCGACGGGGCGCGTCGTGTTGCCGGATCCGTTGGTCGTGTTGGTGAAGGTCACCGTGTCGGAGTAGGCCCCGGCGGCCAGCGCGTTGGCCGCCGTGTTGAGCGAGACCGTGACCGTGGCCGTCGCGCCGGCCGCCAAGGTCCCGGACGCGGCGGACAATGTCGTCCAAGCCTGGATCTTGGCGGCCGTCCAGTTGATGGACTGTCCGCCCGTGTTCTGGAGCGTGTAGGCCTGGTTCGAGGGCGCGAACGGTCCCCCGACCGGCCCTGTCGAGGTGAGTCCGGTCGGCGGCGTGACCGCGAGAGCCCCCGGAACGCCAATGGTCAAGGTGACGGCCCGTGTCGTGTTCCCCGTCCCGTTGGTCGTATTGGCGAAAGTCACCGTATCGGTATAGGTCCCGGCGGCCAGGGCGTTGGCCGCGGTATTGATCGAGACCGTCACCGTGGCCGTCGCGCCGGCGGCCAAGGTCCCGGACGCAGACGAAAGCGTCGTCCAGGCCTGGCCGTTCGTGCTGGTCCAGTTGATGGCCGACCCCCCCGTGTTCTGAAGCGTATAGGCCTGGCTCGACGGCGTGAACGGACCGCCGGTGAGGCCCGTCGACGTGAGGCCGGTCGCCGGCGTGACCGCGAGAACGCCCGCCGTGGCTATCGTCAGAGTGACGGGACGGGTCGTATTCCCCGTCCCATTGGTCGTGTTGGTGATCGTCAGCGTGTCGTTATAGGTCCCGGCGGCCAGGGCGTTGGCCAGGTTGTTGATCAGGATGTCCACCGTGACGGAGGCGCCGGGGGCCAGAGTCCCCGAAACGAGATAAAGCGACGTCCAGGTTTGCGTCTTGGCGGCCGTCCAGTTGATGCTCGACCCCCCCGTGTTCTGGAGCGTGTAGGATTGGCTCGAAGGCGTGAAAGGACCTCCGATCGGGCCCGCGGCCGTAAGGCCGCCAGCCGGGGTGACCGCCAGAACACCGGGCGCCGACACCGTCAGGGATACCGCGCGGGTCGTGTTGCCGGACCCGTTGGTCGTGTTGGTGAAGGTCACCGTGTCAGTGTAGGCCCCGGCGGCCAGCGCGTTGGCCGCCGTGTTGAGCGAGACCGTGACGGTGGTCGTCGCCCCCACGGCCAAGGTGCCGGAAGCGGCGGATAGCGTCGTCCAGGCCTGGAGCTTCGTGCACGTCCAGTTGATGCTCACACCTCCCGTGTTCTGGAGCGTGTAGGCCTGGCTCGACGGCGTGAACGGCCCGCCGACCGTTCCCGTCGATGTCAGGCCGCTAGTCGGCGTGACCGAGAGAGCGCCCGGCGCCGACACCGTCAAGGCGACGGCCCGGGTCGTGTTCCCCGATCCGTTGGTCGTGTTCGTGAACGTCACCGTGTCGGTATAATTCCCGGCGGCCAGCGCGTTAGCCGCCGTGTTGATCGAGACCGTGACCGTGGCCGTCGCGCCGGCGGCCAAAGTCCCCCCCGCGGCGGACAGCGTCGTCCAGGCTTGGCCGTTCGTGCTGGTCCAGGCGATGGCCGAACCCCCCGTGTTCTGGAGCGTATAGGCCTGGCTCGACGGCGTGAACGGACCGCCGGCTATGCCCGAAGACGTGAGGCCGCCGGCCGGCGTGACCGCGAGAACGCCAGGAGTCGTAACGGTCAAGGCGACGGGGCGGGTCGTGTTCCCGGTCCCGTTGGTCGTGTTCGTGATCGTCAGCGTGTCGGCGTAGGTCCCGGCAGCCAGCGCGTTGGCCAGGTTGTTGATCAGGATGTCCACCGTTACGGAGGCCCCGGGGGCCAGCGTTCCCGAGACCACGTAAAGCGACGTCCAGGTTTGCGTCTTGGCGGCCGTCCAATTGATGCTCGTGCCTCCTGTGTTCTGGAGGTTGTAGGACTGGCTCGAGGGCGTGAACGGCCCTCCCACAGGCCCGGTCGACGTGAGCCCGCCGGCCGGCGTCACAGTGAGAACCCCCGCCGTGGTAATGGTCAGGGAGACCGCGCGGGTCGCGTTCCCGGTCCCGTTGGTCGTATTGGTGAACGTCACCGTGTCGGCATAGGCCCCGGCGGCCAGCGCGTTGGCCGCCGTATTGATCGAGACCGTGACCGTGGCCGTCGCGCCGGAGGCCAAGGTCCCCGACGCGGCGGACAGCGTCGTCCAGGCCTGCAGCTTCGTGCACGTCCAGTTGATGGACGCTCCCCCCGTGTTCTGAAGGGTGTAAGCCTGGCTCGACGGCGTGAACGGGCCGCCGACCGGCCCCGCGGACGTGAGGCCGTCGGCCGGCGTGACCAAGAGAGCGCCCGCCGAAGTCACCGTCAGGAGGACGGCTCGGGTCGTGGTCCCGGTCCCGTTGGTCGTGTTCGTAAATGTCGCCAGGTCGGTGTAGCTCCCGGCCGTCAGCGCGTTGGCGGTCGTATTGATCGAGACCGTGACCGTGGTCGTCGCCCCGGCGGCCAGGGTCCCGGACAGGGCGGACAACGTCGTCCAAGCCTGGATATTCGCGGCCGTCCAATTGATGGCCGTGCCTCCCGTATTCTGGAGCGTGTAGGCTTGGCTCGATGGCGTGAACGGCCCCCCGACCGGTCCCGTGGACGTGAGCCCGCCTGCCGGCGTGACCGCGAGGACGCCCGGATTCGTCACGGTCAAGGTGACGGCGCGGGTCGTCGTCCCCGTCCCGTTGGTCGTGTTCGTAAAGGTCACCGTGTCGGTGAACGTCCCGGCGGCCAGGGCGTTGGCCGCCGTATTGATCGAGACCGTGACCAGGATCGCCCCGCCGCCGGCCAAGGTCCCGGACGCGGCGGAGAGCGTTGTCCAGGCCTGGAGCTTCGTGCCTGTCCAGTTGATGGCCGTCCCTCCCGTGTTCTGGAGCATGTAGGTCTGGCTGGAGGGCGTGAAGGGACCGCCGACGACGCCGGTCGATATCAGGTCCTCGACCGGGGTTACGGCGAGGACGCCGGGCTGCGCAAGGACGTTCAGCGTGACTTGGCGAGTGGTGTTGCCGGTCCCGTTGGTCAAATTGGCGAAGGTCACGGTATCGTTATAGTTCCCGGGACCCGCGATGTTCGCCGCTTCGTTGATCGAGACCGTGCAAACGATCGACGCGAAGGCGGCCAAGGTCCCGACCGCCGGAGGATCCACCGTCGTCCAAGCCTGCGTTTTCGTGAAGTGATAGCTGATGGGCTCGTCGCCCGTGTTCGTGACCGTGTAGGCCTGGCTCGTCGGCGTGAACGGCCCGCCTTGAAGGCCCGAAGAGATCAGGGCGTCGGTCGGCGTGACCGTCAGGGGGCCGGGGGCCAGGATGCGCGCCGACCCGCTGAAAAAGATATCGTCGTCGGCGGACGTGTCCGTCCAGAGGATGCCGGCGGAACCTTCGCCGGCCGGGACGGGCATCGGCAGAACGATGGCCGATCCGAGCGCGGGAAGACCCCCGTCTTCCGGATAGGTCAGTTCCTTCGTCCATGATCCCGGCGCGGAGCCCGTCGCTTTCAGGAGGATGACCCGCTCATTCGCCTCGACGCAGGAAGCGAAGAACATGGCCGGGCCCGGACCGTCCAAGCTGCGGACATCCGGAGATCTCTCCGCGGCGGCCGAGGCGGCCAAAGCCACTCCGCGCGTCCAACTCCTCCCGGAATCGGAGGAATAGGCCATCCCCGCGTCCGGGTCCTTGCCTAGGTTCGCGTACTCATAAGCGACGACGACCGTGCCCCCGCGGGCTGCGATCGCCGGGCGGCGGGCCGTCCCTTCGGCGGCCGTCGTCAAACAAACGGGCGTTGACCAGGAGGCCCCGAAGTCCCTCGAAGTCGCGGCGACGATCGCGGTCGTTGCCCCCTGGGTCCAGGTGTAAGCGACGTGCAGCGCGCTCTCGTCCGGATCGAAAGCCAGGGCCGTGTCGACGTTCGCGGCGACCGGCCATGGGAACGAGGCGATTGTCGCCGCCCGGCTCCAGGTCGTACCGAGATCCGGGCTGACCCGGAATCTGATCGAGCTCGCCGAGCCCTCCCTTTCGGCATAGACAAGATAGATATAGGGCGAACCGTAGGCCTCGCGGTCCGTGGCGATCGAAGGGGCGCTCTGGCCGGAAAGGCTGAGAGCGACGGGGATCTCGGCGGCCGAGGTCATCGCGGCATCGACCCGGGCGAAATAGATGTCGCCGTCGGCGTCGTCCCATTCCTTCACGTAGGCCATACCGATCGTATCGTCCGCGACCTGACGGAGGGACGGATGGGTCACGGCCCGGCCGTTCCCCAGGACGAGAGATCGGGGCCAGGTCAGGCCCCGGTCCGTGCTCTGGCGGATCCGGATATATCCGGGACGGTCTCCCGTCCATTGCTCGGCCGCGGAGTAGTACGTCCCTTCCCCGGCTTGCGAGATCCGGACGTCCGCCGAGGGATTCTTTTCGTACTCCGGCGTGGTGAAGACGGGATAAGAGCCCTGGACCGTCACGACGGCTTTGGCATCCTCAGGGGCCCCGGCGACGCTGGCCGTTGGTAGTGAAGCGCCCGTTTTGAGGGCATAGACGGGATCCCCCGCCGGCTCGGGAGGGAAGAGCTCGGCGAATATCCGCGCGGCGCCTTCGAGGTCGCCGGCCTTCCGGAAACGTGTCAATTGGCGAACCAGCCTGAGAAGGCTGAGGTCCTCGCTCTCGGTGCGCGATTGAACGGCAGGCCTTTCGGGCGAAGCGATCTTCCGAGCCCCGCTAACGGTCTCCTGAGCTCGCGGGCTCGTCTGGAAGAGGACGACCATCGCCGCGAGAGCGAGTGAACCGAACACCCTTTTCCTCAAGGAAGAAACCTCCATGCCCCTTCTCCTTTGCGCCGGTATTGAACCCCTGATCTTCGGGCGTCGCTCTGCGATCTACTGAGGACCCCCGCTTGGCATAGGGCAATACTAGTCCCGCAGGTTTCTACAAGTCAAGCGTCTCCATTCGCTCCCGGCCGGGCGGCCATCCGCGCCGGATCGGTCAAGGCGTTGGCTCCGGAAGCCATGTCCCAAATGTGTCAAAAAATCGTAAAAAATCGCATTAATTGGCTAAAAGGCGCTCCAAGGGAAAGATCAAGAGATCCTGGGAAAATAAGAGAGATCACTAAAGCGCCTCTCAAGACTCTATTTAAATTTCTTAACCCCCATGCCCCCCTCTGTAATTGGGGGGGGCTGGAGGACGGCGCTTTTGATTAAGGAATGGCGGGGCCGACGAGACTCGAACTCGCGACCTCCGGCGTAACAGGCCGGCGTTCTAACCAACTGAACTACGACCCCGCGAGGGCCCGCCTATTATAGGGAAAGCGCCCGCGATATTCAAGCGGAATGAGGGCGCGCCCCCCGGTTTCCCGGGGCGAGAAATCAGATCTAGAGCTCCGTCCCCTTGTTCATGAGATCGATGTAT
>JBFYNT010000186.1:0-4446 GCA_041304225.1 Candidatus Aminicenantota bacterium | reverse complement strand
TGGGCCCGCTCGCCGGACCGCCCGTCTTCTGCGACCTCAAGGACAGCGTGGCCAAGGGGGCCGCGCTCATGACCGGCCGCGGGGCAAGCGCCGTCGTGGTCACGGCCCAGGGAGAGCCGGTCGGCCTGGTGACCGATACCGACATCAGGGCCCGTCTCGTCGCCGAAGGGCTGGCGGGCGAGAGCCCGCTCAGCGCGATCATGAGCGCGCCGCTGGTCTCGATCGGGAGCCAGGCCCTGGTCTACGAAGCCATCCTGGCCATGCGCGAGAAGGACGTCGACCACCTGCTCGTCCGGGACGAAAAAGGCGACGTCACCGGGATCGTCCGCAACCGCGATCTCCTCCTTTTCCACCGCTACTCCCTGGCCGTCCTGACCCAGGAGATCCGTCACGCCGCGTCGCCCGACGCCATTGCCGCCGCGCGCCGCGGCCTGCCCCGCCTGGCCAAGGTCCTGGTCGAGGGCGGGGCCAAGGCCCGGAACATCACCCGGGCCGTGACCGCGGTGACCGACGCCGCCGTGATCCGGCTGCTTGAGCTGGCGGCCGCCGAGCTGGGGCCGGCCCCGGCCCGGTTCGCCTTCCTGGCGCTGGGGAGCGAGGGCCGCGAGGAGCAGACCCTGGCCAGCGACCAGGACCACGCCATCGTCTTCGAGGACGTCCCCGAAGGCGAAGAGGAAGCCGTCCAGGCCTATTTCCTGAAGATCGGACGGTTCGTGTCCGACGGCCTGGCCCTGGCCGGATACCCGCTTTGCCTGGGGGAGGTCATGGCCTCGAACCCCCGCTGGTGCCGGCCCCTGAGGACCTGGAAAGCGTATTTCGCCGGATGGCTCCGGACGGCCGAGCCCAAGGACATCCTGGACCTCAAGATCTTCTTTGACTTCCGGACCGTCCAGGGCGAGCCGGAGTACGCCGCCGAGCTCCGCCGGCACATCGACGAGGTCCTGCGCCAGGAGCCGCCCTTCCTCCTCCATTACGCCCAGTACACCCTGCAGTACAAGGCCCCCCTGAGCTTCTTCGGCCACATCGTTCTCGAAGAGGGCAAGGAGGGAGCCAAGACCTTCAACATCAAGGACGCCCTGATGCCGGTCAATAATTTCGCCCGGCTCTACGCCTTCCGCCACGGCGTCGCCGAGGTCAACACCCTCGACCGGCTCCATGCCTTGCTGGATGTGGGAGCGTTACGGGAGAGCCTCCACGACGAGGCGGTCAAGGTCTACGATTACCTCATGCAGCTGCGTCTGGCCCACCAGGTCCGGGCCATCGACCGCGACGCCAGCCCGGGCAACGACATCGATCCCCGTGAACTGACCCACATCGAGGTGACCCTGCTCAAGCAGGCCTTCGCCCAGATCGCGGACATCCAGAAGAAGATCAGCTTCGATTTCCTCGGCGCGGCCTGATCCCGTCGCCTATTTGAAGAGGGCCGCCGCCTTCTCGGCCGTCTTCAGGATGCCCCAGGCGAGCGGCAGGCCGATGACGGTCCAAGCCGCGGCCACCGCGACCCAGGACGACCGGCTCGGATGCCAGGCCTGGGGCGAAGCCGGCGGCGGCGCTTCCGCGGGCCCGGCCGCGAGGGTGATGACCCCCTTGGCATGACCCGCGCGCCGTTCTTTGTCCAGCTCCTCGTCCGTCATGAAATGCTTGGCCGCGACCGGCTTCACCAGGATGTTGGCCAGGAAGCCCAGGAGCAGCAATCCCGCGAGAATGTACAGGGTCGTGTTGTAGGCGGCCTCGTTGGGCACGCCGCGCTTGAGCTGGAATTCCCGGATGTAGTTGACCAGGACCGGTCCCAGGACGCCGGCCGTCGACCAGGCCGTCAGCAGCCGGCCGTGGATGGCCCCGACGAACTGGGTGCCGAAGAGGTCGGCCAGATAGGCCGGCACGGTGGCGAAGCCGCCGCCGTACATGGTCAGGATCAGGCAGAACAGGGCCACGAACAAAGTCACGCTCTTGATGTCGCCGGCGAACGGCGCGGCGGCGTAGAGGCAGGCGCCCAGGGCGAAGAAGATCATGTAGGTCCGCTTCCGGCCGATGTAATCGGACATGGAGGCCCAGAAGAAGCGGCCGGCGATATTGAAGAGGCTCAACAGACCGGCGAAGCCGGCCCCTATCGAGGCCGTCCGGACCTTGTCCGCGACCGAGAGGGACGCCAGGGAGCCGGAAAGGCCGACGAGCTTGCCGCCGAAGACCTCCTGGAGCATGGGCGAGGCCATGCCGATGATGCCGATCCCGGCGCTGACGTTCAGGCAGAGGACGGCCCAAAGGAGCCAGAACTGGGGGATCTTGTGGACGGCGTCGATGTGGACATGGCCGTGGGTGATCATGCCGCCGGCCTTTTTCGCCGGCGGCGTCCAGCCCGCCGGCTTCCAGTCCGCCGGCGGGACCCGGTAGAGGAAGGCCCCGGCCAGCATGGCCACGAAGTAGATCGCCCCCATCGTCAGGAACGTCTCCTTCACGCCGACCGAGGCCGGCGTCGCGTAGAACTTGATGAGCCGGTCGGCCAAGGGGGCGCCGATCATGGCCCCGCCTCCGAAGCCCATGATGGCCATGCCCGTGGCCATGCCCCGCTTGTCGGGGAACCATTTGATCAGGGTGGACACGGGCGAGATGTAGCCGAGCCCGAGCCCGCAGCCGCCGATGACGCCCGAGCCGATCCAGAGCAGGGCGATCTGGTGGAGGTGGACGCCCAGGGCGGAGATGAAGAAGCCGCCGCCCCAACAGAAGGCGGCCGCGACGCCCGCCTTGCGCGGCCCGTTGCGTTCGAGCCAGCGGCCGAATACCGCGGCCGATCCGCCGAGAAAGACGAAGAAAAGCGTGTACATCCAGCCGAGCGTGCTGATCTTCCAGTCGCCCGGAGCCGCTTGGGTGATGCCGATGGCCCGGCTCAGGGGCAGCCAGAAGACGCTGAAGCCGTAGGCCATGCCGATCGAGAGGTGGATGGCCAGGGCGGCCGGCGGGACGAGCCAGCGGTTGAAGCCCGGCCCGGCGACGGTCCGTTCCTTGTCGAGGAGGCCGCTCATGAAGATCCTCCGTTGTCTGCTGTCCGTCGGGTCTTGCCGCCGATGGTATGCGGAACGGCCCCAAATGTCCAGCCCCCGGCCTCCGGACCTCCGGTCCGGCGGGCGTCCGGGCGACGAGGGACGGGCGCTTGACCGCCCGGCGGGCCCTGATATATAACCTCTGCTCATGACCCGGATCACAGAGCCGCTTGACACCGCGCGGGCTCATCCCGAGAGGAGTTCCCCATGACCAAGAAGCTCGCCGTCGCCGCCGTCTGCGTCCTGGCCCTGGCCGCCGTCGCCGCGGCCCAATACGCCCCCTGGCTCTACTGGACGTTCCTGCCCAAGGCCCAGATGGACGAGATCGTCGGCGAGGCCTCCGGCGAATCGGCCTGGAACACCGTCGCCGAGATCAACGCCTTCAACCGGCAGCGCTTCGGCGACGAGTTCACCGGCAACTTCCTGGAGACCCGGGTCGTCGTCCGCAAGCTCAAGGATTACGGCCTGGAGGGCGTCGATGTCGTCGCCTTCCCCGGCGGGCAGGCTTGGGTCGCGGTCAAGGGCGAGCTTTGGGAGACCAAGCCCGAGCGCCAGAAGATCGCCTCCATCAACGACATGCTGCCCATGCTGGCCTCGGGCAGCGCGACCTCCGACGTCACCGCCGAGCTGGTCTGGGTCGGCCGCGGGACGCCGAAGGAGATCGCCGACGCCAAGGTCGCGGGCAAGATCGTCGTGACCGAGGGCGGCTTGATGACGGCCTACAGCCAGGCCCTGCAGCAGGGCGCGCTGGGCGTCATCGGCATCGCCATGTCGCGCCCCTACTTCGATCCGCTGCAAATGCCCTGGAGCGGGGTCATGTCCCGCCGGCGTCCCGGCGGTCCCGGCCAGCCCGGGCAAACCGGCCAGGCGCCACCTCCGCCGGCCGCGGGCCAAACCCCCGCGCCCGAACCGCCGGCCGGCTTCGCCTTCCAGCTGCCGGTCCGCGACGGCGACATCCTCAAGCGCCGCCTGCTGGCCAACGAGAAGATCACGGTCCGGGCCCAGGTCGTTTCCAAGATGGAGCAGGCCGACCTCGAGAACGTCTTGGCCCTCATCCCCGGCACCGACCCGGCCGCCGGCGAGGTCATCCTGTCGGCCCACCTTTTCGAGGGCTTGCAGAAACAGGGGGCCAACGACAACATCTCCGGCAGCGCCACCATCCTCGAGGTCGCCCGCATCCTCAACACGCTGATCGCGGACGGCCGCCTGCCCCGGCCGAAGCGGACCATCCGCTTCATCTGGGGTCCGGAGTTCTCGGGCATCGGCGAATGGGTCCGGACCCACCCCGAGATCATGGACCGGACGCTCTGCAACATCAACATGGACATGGTCGGCGAGTGGCTGTCCAAGAACAAGTCCTTCTTCTGCCTCATGCGCACGACCTACGGGAACCCCCACTACATCAACG
>JBFYNT010000185.1:0-4568 GCA_041304225.1 Candidatus Aminicenantota bacterium | reverse complement strand
CTTGTTTTGCCGGCGCTCGCGAGGATCTTGGCGAGGTCGAGGAGCCATGTCTCGTTCGACTGGCGGGGCGTCCAGAAAGAGGTGTCGCCGAGGAGCCGCGCGAGGAGATAGACGACACCGTCGCGGAGACTGTCGCGGACGCCGGCGGGGTAGTCGCCGGGGCTCCAGAAGTCGGGGTATTGGACGGCCTTGTGGTCGGCCAGGCGGTCGCGGTCCTTCCAAACGCGGAGGAGCGACTGCCAGGCCTCGTCGAAGATCTGGTCGCGCGTCCAGGACTTGAGATCGATCGGGCCCTTGGCCTCGACCTTCTCGCGGGAGTTGATCTCCCAGGAGTAGGCCCGATAGTAGGTGACGAGCGAATGGGCGTAGAAGAGATCGAGCATGTCGCGTTCGACGAGGGAGTCCGGCCAGGGCTGTTCCTTGAAGAAGCGGACGGCGGTCTCGTAGCCGTGGAGGGCCGAGCGGAGCTGGCCCTCCTTGATCAGGGCCCAGGTCCAGAGGGGGACATTGCGCGACTTGCGGGCTTCTTCGCGGATCCGGGCGCACTCGGTGGCCGCGGCCTCGAACTTCTGCTCGGAGACGAGCTTCTCGACGGCCTCGCGGGCGGCCTTGGCGGAGGTCTGGGATGCGGCGGTCATAATAGCTAAATTCTCCTCGGGTATCGGAGAGGCCAGGGCCGCCGGGCCCGCGTTAGCGGGGCCCGCGGCGAGCGGGCAGGAGTTGTCGGCGACGACGGCGTAGAGCCCCGCGCCGAGGACGGCCAGGAGGACGGCCAATACGGCTATGGGCGGCTTGCTCTTCCTGGCGTTTTCGGCGTCGCGTTTATCCATGGTTGGCTCCTGGCTGGTCATGCGTTCCTCCCGGATCGGACTCGAATTTTAGTCGGCCGTGCGGCATTCAATTCTGATACAGCTCGGTCAAAGGAATAATCCCATTTAGGGCGATTTCCTTGAAGCCCTTGCGAGAAGCTTTCTGAAAAGCTCGTATTTATCCTTCATCCCCTCATTCAGAGACCAGCGGTTGACTTCGGTGAGGTCGACACCTTCCCTCAAAGAGACCAGAACGGCTTGGTTGAGTGACGGTCGATCGTTCCAGTGATAAAAGGCGGCTAGCCGGTCCTTGACGCAATCCGTTTGCGAGAGCAGGCGGAGGGTCATTTTTCCTCTTTGGATTTCATTGATCTCCCGAACAGGCTCTTCGCCGACCGAAAGCGGGGGTGAAAGGAACTCCACGATATAGGGGTTATGGGGATGTCGGAAATGCCGGCCGTCCTCACGGAAGCCGAGTTCTTCCATAGTTGTCCTGATCCTTTTCCGAGGGACCGGGGCTCGAAGCACAAAATCTAGATCGAAGGAGTCGTACTGCTTTTCCGTGTAGATCGATACGCAGGCTCCACCGGATAAAACGACTTCGATCCCGCTTTTGTGACAGGCATCGCAGACGAGAGCGGCCAGACTGGGCAGGGGCAGGCCAGGAGTGATCTTCATAGAGGCTTGCCCGTGCGCCGCGGTCTCAATCGAGGATTGTAGATCCTCTGGCGCTCTGTTTCAGGGATGAATAAGAGCGCTTTTTCCAATAGCGCCTCGAGTTCCTTCTTGAAAGGGTAACGGGGATTGAAGCCGAAAAGCCGGACCTTTCCTTTCAGTTTGCTGTACAGGATCCCGTCTTGTTCCATCTTGAGAAGGTGATATTGCGCCGCCCGTATATAGATATCGAGCTCCCTAGCGATCTCCCGAGCATACGATTCACCATGAGTGTGGAGGTAGAGGAGGACCTTCTCTTTCGTAGGCGATTTCATGAGGAGTTCCATTTCGTCCCTCTCCGACTAAATAAGTTAGTCATATGACTAAATAAATTAGTCTTATAATATAAGTAGGTTCGCCTTCTTGTCAAGTCCTTCCCATAAGTCTCCTTCATTGGCGGGTGAATAAATAGGAAATAGGTATCATGTCCCCCATTTTTTTTATAAAATGGGCGGGAAATCCAGAGGAGGGCAGGCATGAACAAAGCGATCCTGATCAAGGCCGGACTGGCCGTGCTGATGTTCGCCGTCTTCGCGGCGGCCGCGGCCCCGCAGAGCGACAAGGACAAGAGCTTCAACGGGCTGGGTCTGGGGCTGGGCAACCTGTCTCGCCTGTCGAAGGCGCAGACCCGGTCCATCAGCCCGGAGAACTTCACGGGCGAGAAGGGCAAGGCCGCCATGTCGACCGACGGGCCGGCCATGAGCGCGGCCCGCGACCTCGGGCAGGGCTGGAAGGTCTCGCCCTACGTCCGGGTCCCGGCGGGGGAGACCTTCGTCATGGCCGACGTCAAGGGCGAGGGAGCCATCCAGCAGATCTGGCTGACGCCCGCCGGCACCTGGCGCCACGCCATCCTGCGCATCTATTGGGACGGCGAGACCGAGCCCTCGGTCGAGTGCCCCGTCGGCGACTTCTTCGCCAGCGGCTGGGGCCAGTACGCCCAGGTCACGTCGCTCCCCGTCTGCGTCAATCCCGGCAGCGCCTTCAATTGCTACTGGGAGATGCCCTTCCGCAAGAGCTTCAAGATGACCCTCGAGAACATCGCCGCCAAGCCGCGGCCGAACGAGGCGCCGACGGCCAACCAGTTCACCGTCTACTACCAGATCAACTACACGCTGACCGACGTGCCGGACGACGCGGCCTACTTCCACGCCCAGTTCCGTCGCGTCAACCCGCTGCCGTACAAAGACGTCTACACCATCCTCGACGGCGTCAAGGGCTGGGGCCACTACGTCGGCACCTACATGGCCTGGGGCGTCCACAACAACGGCTGGTGGGGCGAGGGCGAGATCAAGTTCTTCATGGACGGCGACTCGAAGTTCCCGACGATCGCGGGCACGGGCACGGAGGACTATTTCTGCGGCTCGTACGATTTCGACGCCAAGGCGCCGGACGGCTCGATCCAATACCGCGAGTTCACGACGCCATACACGGGCCTGCCGCAGGTCATCCGGGGCGACGGCCACTACCAGGTCATGCAGAGGTTCGGGCTGTACCGCTGGCACATCATGGACCCCATCCGGTTCGAGAAGGACCTGAAGGTGACCATCCAGGCGTTGGGCTGGCGGACGGGCGGGCGCTACCTGCCGCTCCAGGACGATATCGCGTCGGTGGCGTTCTGGTATCAGCAGGAGCCGCACGCCAAGTTCCCCAAACTGCCGGATCGGGATTATTTAGAGATTATATAGGGTCAGTTCTCTCTGCCCTCGACCTGGTCGAGGACCGACTGGAGATAGTGCGGATCGGCCGCGGCCCGGGTCTCGAAAGCCCGCTTGAGGGCCTTGAGCTCGTTCTGGAACGGCTTGAAGTCCGAGGGGTCGCTCCAGTTGGCCATCGTCAGCCGCTCGATGAGGTCTTTCATGCCCCCGGAACCCAGGAACTCGCCGAGCGTATCGGGCAGGCGGCCGTTCTCCCTGTCGCAGAACCGGACGACGCGGAAGAAGAGCTTCCTCAGGATCTCCTGCTGGTTGAGGATCTCCTGCTTGAGCAGGAACAGGTCCTTGACCGAGGCGGTCTGCGAAAGCTGGGAGTGGAGCTGGCCGGCGTTCTCGACGACCTTTCCGACGGCGGCCATGAAGCCGTCGACGTCGAGGATGGCGACCGTCTCGCCGGTATAGAAGCCGATGTCGATGCCGTTGTTGATCGGCTCGGACCGGCGATAGCGGGCCAGGGCCTCGAGGGCGGGATCGGGCTTCGGGACGGCGGCGGCCGCCGTTTCGGGGGCCGGCTCGACGTCGGCCTCGATCTCGGCCGTGAGGTCGGCGATCTCGGGGAACGCGTCCGCGGCGGGCGCCGTGGCGCCCAGGACGAACTCGGCGTCGTCGCGGACGGTGTCTTCCTCTTCGTCGATGAGACCCAGGGAGGCGGCCAGCTCCTCGGCCTCGTGGGCCGCGGGGGCGGTCGCCTCGGCGCCGTCGGCGGCCGGGGTCGCGGGGGAGGTCTCCGGCTGGTGGAGCGTCGCGAGCAGGTCGCGGACCCTGCGGAGCTTGCCCAGCTCCTCGTTCCAGTCGACCTGGTCCGTGTCCGCGTTCGCGGGCGGGGCGGGGATCTTGGCGATGATGCCGGCGTAGCCGCCCAGGCTTTTCTTGAGGCCGGCGTATTCCTCTTCGGCCTTGACCCGGACCTTCTCCAGCTCCCGGTTGAGGCCGCCGATCTTCTCGAGCTCGTCGCCGGCCAGGGCCGCGGCGTTCTCCATCATCTTCTGGTAGTTGGCGGCCCGCTCGAAGTGGCCGCGGATCTCGCCCCGGAGGTAGGTCTCCGTCGTCAGGAGCTCGGCCATGGCCTGCTTGTGCTCTTCGAGGAAGCCGCGGACCTGCACGAACTCCTGGTTGACGGCCTCGATGCGCTTCTGGGCCTCTTCCTTCTCGCGGTTGATCTTCTCCATCAGGGTCTGCTCGACCTCGCTCTTCTGGGCCGAGAAGATCTCGCCGACGCGCTTCTCAATGTCGTCGAGGAAAGCCGTGGGATCGATGTTGAGTTCGGCGTTGGGACTCATGGGGACCTCCTTCAAGGTTGGACGGACGTCGGCGCGCCTTGGCCTTTTCCGTA
>JBFYNT010000184.1:0-6585 GCA_041304225.1 Candidatus Aminicenantota bacterium | reverse complement strand
GAAGGGCATGTGGACGCCCTTGCCGGGCCGGTTGAAGATCTCCCAGTCGCGGAGGTTGCCGCGGCCGCCGAGCGAGATCGTGCCCGTGCCGATGCCGCCGAGCGGGAAGGCGACCTCGGCGAGGGCCCGGCCTTCGAACGTCCGGACGGCGTCCGGGGAAGGCCCAGGCGCGCCGACGGCCGGAAGGATCGGGATCGAGAGGACGAGAGCGCTCGCGAGGACGAGACGCGCGATCGGGCGGGCGGGAGCGTTCATGGACGGCCCTCCTGGATGGGGATCGGATGACGCCAGTCTTCACTTCTAAAAGAACGGCGGGCGAATGTCAATCGCCGGAAGGGGGCAGGGCGCGCCGGGAGAGAAGCCGCCCGATCTTCTTCTCCATGTCCCCGGCGTGCGTGCCCTGCCAGAAAACGCGTTCGCAGCCGGGGCACACGGCGAAGGCCGAGGCGCGCTCGCCGACGTAGGGCGTCACCAGGTTGCGGGCCCGCTCGCGGCTCAGGGCCTTGAGCGGGAGGTTGCAGGCGAGGCAGCGCGTATTCGGCCGGACCGCGTCCCAGAGCCCGTACTCGTCGAGGACCTGGACGACCTGGTCCTCCCAGTCGTCGCTGCGGACGAAGAGGCGGTCGGAGCGCTTGGCCGTCCTTTCGATGAGCCCGGTGTCGCGGGTCAGAAGGACGCGCCCTTCGCGCCGGGCGATCTCGACCAGGGCCGGGTCCTCGGCTTTGGAGAAATAGAGGACGTCGAAGCCGAGGATGCGGAGCCACTTGGCCAGACGGCCGAGCATGCAGTCGGCGACGAAGGTCATGAAGACCTCTTATAAGCCGAGGAATTGGACGGCCAGGCCGGAGACGAAGATCATCAGCCCGGCCAGGGCGTGGGAGTAGCGCTCGAGCTTGCCCAGCTTGACGAATTTGGCCCCGTACGAGGCGGCGGCGATGATGACCAGCATCGTGGCGATCGTGACCAGGCCGAAGGCCGCCGCGACCAGGGCCACTCCCGCGGCGCTGTGACGGGCGGCCGGGTACATGACCAGCGGGATGAGCGGCTCGCAGGGGCCGAAGACGAAGATGGTGAACAGGACCCAGGGCGTGATGTTGGCCTTCTTGGGAGCTTCGCCGTGGGGATGGGCGTGAGAGGCGAGCTCATGGGTGTGGGGATGGACGTGTTCATGGTCGTGGCCGTGCTCATGTCCGGCGGCCGGGCCGTGGTCGTGGGCCGGGGCGGGGACGGCGTTGTGCAGATGATCGTGCAAGTGGGAGTGGGTGTGGGGCTTGGCCCGCCAGGCCCGGCGCATGCCCCAGACGAAGTAGGCGAAGCCAAAGCCGATGAGGAGCCAGGCGGCGACGGTGCCCCGGGTCGACTCGACGCCTTCGAGCTTGGCCACGGCGATGCCCAGGGCGATGCCGATGAAGCCCAGGACGATGGAGCTCAGGATATGACCGAGGCCGGCCAGAAAAGCGACGCCCAGGGTCTTGCGCAGAGACCATTCGCGGGCCCGGCCGATGACGATGAAGGGCAGGTAGTGGTCGGGGCCGATGACCGTATGGACGAGCCCGAGGGTGGCGGCCGTTCCGGCCAGCATCCAGATCTCCCGATCGATCATCGCTCCCCCGTCAGCGGCCCTCCGCCGAGCCGCGGGCCAGATAAAAAAATGGTGGACGGTAGGAGACTCGAACTCCCGACCTCAGCGTTGCGAACGCCGCGCTCTCCCAACTGAGCTAACCGCCCACAAAAAGCCCCCTCATGATAGCAGAAGGCGGGAGGGGCTTCAACCGCCGGCCTCCCCCGAAAGACGGGGGCTTTCGGCTCGTTAAGCCGCGGGCGCCGGACGGCCCGGCTATTTCTTCCGTCCCGCCAGGTCCAGCAGCTCGCCGAGCCGCTTGTAAACCTCCCGGCGATGCCCGACGGCCACGACGAGAACGACGAGTTCTCCGCCCTTGACGCGATAGATGATCCGGTAGTCCGACGTCCTGAGCGATCGCAACCCCGCCAGTTCGTGCGACAAGGGCTTTCCCCTTTCAGGCTCTACGGCGAGGGATTCGACGGCCTTCTGGACGAGCTTCCGGACGGAGGGGTCGAGCTTGTCGATGTTCCGTTTCGCTTCCCTCGTATAGAGGATGCGGTGGGCGGCGGGCTTCATCTCTCGGGGAAGACCTCTTCGTGGGCATAGAGCCGGCCGGCCTTCTCGTCGGCCAGCCCTCGGTCGACACTCGCCATGAGCTCACGGTCGCTGAGGATCTCAACCGTCTCGATGAGCGTTTCGTACTCTTCGACGCTCAACAAAACCCCCTCGGGCTTGCCCCTGTGGGTGATGCCGTAGATCCCGCGCTCCTCCCTGATCTTGCGCACGAGGCTCGAGAGCCGGGCCTTGGCCTGGCTCAGAGGGACGATATCGGTGTACTCGGCCACGATGCTCTCTCCTGATTGGTCTATTATTAGACCTATATATTGGTCTATTTGATGATAAGTCCTTGCCCACCCTTTGTCAAGCCGTTCTACTGCCGGCGATGGGCTGACTCAAGAGGCGTGCCGAGGCTTCCCAAGGGGGGTATCGGAGACCAGGCGCGAGATCGGTCAACGGCCGGCTACGTTCAAAGCATTATAAAATCTGACCATGACCAAATCTTTACCAAACCAACGGACAAACCGGGACGAGTCGGGACGACTAGGGACGATCCGCGTAATCCCAGCAAAGAAGGATCCTGGCCGGAATCGCTCCGGGGCGGCAGGAGAGTACCATGGAGCGGCGCCGCCGGTCATGGATCTTTTAATTCAGCTCTGCGCCCACTTGCCCCGGATGGGATGGGACATCTGGGCGTTGAGTGACTCCGGCGACAGGATCCGGTAGCTCTTAGGATCCCAGACGACCTCGCCGCCGCTTTTAATGGCCAGGAGCGACAGATGGCTCAGGGCGTCGGAACGCACGGCGTCCTCGATGGGCGATATCGAGGGCAGCCCGTCGCGAACGCTGTCCACGAAGGCCTTGTAGTAGCGGTTGTAGTAGGTCACGCGCTTCGTGCCTTCGGGCTGCCTCAACTTGAGCCACTCCGGATTGCTCGCCGCCACGCCTTCGCGACTGAGGCTGACCCAGCCCTTGCTGCCGAAGAACGTTGTGCCGTCGCCCTGGGAATCCCTCCGGTACTTGTCGATGATCGGCTTGGCGTGATCGGTGCTCATGAAATGCATCGAAACGCCGCCGGCGAAGGCGATTTCCACGTCCCACGTGGCACACGTGTCGAAGAGCCCCTTGGGGGTGGGAAACTCGCCGGTGCCGCGAAACCGGATGGGCCCTTTGGTGTCGGCATCCATGCCCCAGATGGCGATGTCGAGCGGATGGGCCCCCCAGCCGGCGATGAAGCCCAGGGCATAATCAGAGCAATACCAGGAGGCAGCGGTCGTGATTCGATCCTTCGTGCAGGGCTTCATGGGCGCGGGGCCGATGTAGAGCTCGTAGTCGAGCCCGTCCGGCACGGGGATCTCGTCGAGCGAACCGCCGCCCTGGCCGCCCGGGGCCCAGACGTCGATCCGCTGCAGGTCGCCGATGTAGCCATTGAGGACCAGCTCGACGCCGCGCTTGAGCATTTCCTGGCTGCGCTGCTGCGTGCCGTATTGGAAGATGCGGCCGGCCTTCCGGCAGGCCTCGAGCATGGCCCGATCCTGGGCGAGGGAATGGCCCAGGGGCTTCTCGATGTAGACGTGCTTGCCCGCCCGTACCGCGGCCAGTCCGACGGGTACGTGCCAGTGGTCGGGAGGGGCGATGACGACCGCATCGATGGCCGGATCGGCTAGCAATTCGCGGAAGTCGTTGTACAGCTTGGGGTCGTGCCCCTGCGCCTCCTTGACGAAGCTGGCCGCGTGTTCGCGGCGCTGGCGGTAGGGGTCGCAGATCGCGGCCGAGATCGCGGATTCGACCGTCAGAAAGTTGCGCAGCAGTCCCGTGCCCTGGCCCCCGGTGCCGATGTGGCCCAGGCAGATTTTTCGGCTGGGCGCCGTCTGGCCCCCGAGCACGTGGCGGGGCAAAAGCTGCGGCGCGACGGAGGAGGCGAGGATGCCGGCGAGGAAGTGCCGGCGGCTGATTTGATTCTTGGATTTCACGGTTGTCCTCCTTCAGGATCTTGGGGAAACCCGAAAGCGCGGTCCGCGGAGCTTTCGGCGCTGGGCTGCCCAGGCCGCTTGAAACGAAGGCTGGATAGGTCTCACTTCTCGACCATGCCGACAATTTACTTGAGGCCGTTCGGCGGTGTCAAACACTACTTCATAGGGCCCTGGGAGGAATCCAGGCAGAACAAGAGCTATTTTCCCGAAAGCTTCTTCAGCCTTTCCAGGTCGGGCTGGATGAAGCGAGGCCCGAGAACCTGAAGGCGATGTTTGACCTCACCCGGGAGTATGGTATATATCGCTGGTCAATGACACACATCGCTGACACACGGGAGTAACACAGATGGAGACCCTCGATCCCGTCGAACCCGATGTGGGTGAGGGCCACTTCAAAATAGGCAAAGAGAGGTCCTATGGCAATTAAAGTCGGATGCTTCGCACTGATCGATCCGTTTTCTGTCCTTGAGCATCAACTTGATCGCATCAGGGACTGGGGTTTCAAATACGCCGACGTCACCGACAGCACGGACGGCGGCAGCATGGGCGTCGAGTATGGTTTCGCCGCGGTGGCGAGCCTCGACGCGAACCCGTTCGATATCAAGCGCATGTTCGAGGAACGCGGCCTGAAGATCACCACCTGGTGCGCGCACGCGAACCTGCTCGATCCCGCCGCGCCATGGCGCTTCGGCACGATGCAGATCATCAAGGCGGTCCGCTTGGCAGCCGCGGTCGGCGTCGAGCACGTCATCACCTCGGAAGGGGACCCCAAGACCGCGTTCGGCCACAACCTCACCGACGCGGAGGCGCTCTTCCTGATCCGCGAGCGGCTGTACGAGCCGCTGCGCATCGCGGCCGATCACGGCGTCAAGATCCTGCTCGAACCGCATGGCAAGTACACCGACTCGATCGATCACATGGAGAAGATCCTGGAGCTGTGCGACTCGCCGGCGCTGGGAGTCAACTTCGACTCCGGCAACTCCTGGCTCGGCGGCACCGACCCGGTCGCCATGGTCAAGCGGCTGGCCGACAAGATCGAGCACATCCACTGGAAGGACTGGCCGGCCGAGATGGAAGCCAACCGCGGCAAGCAGTTCGGCGCGGGCATGTCGGGCATCCCCCTCGGCACCGGCGTTGTGGACGTCAAGGGCGTCTTCAACGCGCTGGTCGCGGCCGGCTATGATGGCTACAGCACGCTCGAAGTCGCCGGCGACGCGGCGGTGTTGCAGAGCTACGCGTATTTGAAGGCGTTGGGGGCGGAGTAACCAAGGCGCTGGTAGACAAGTAGACAAGGTATAAGCTCCCGGCGCGAGATCGGTCAACGGCCGGCACCGTTCAAAGCATTATTAAAGCTGACCTTGACCAAATCTTGACCAAACCAACGGAAAAACAGAGAAACCCCTGCCCCCTTATCAGACACTCGCCCCGGCTCCTCCTCGAGTTCCGCGAGATCTTGAGGGCTGCCCGCGAGAGGCCTGATCCCCGGTCGTGAAGAGGTTGGGGGAATCAGAGCCCGACGAGTCGACACTTCCTGATCATGATGAGGCCATCGCTGGTTTCCTCTTTGAAATAGCCGCACCCCCCGGCGATCGTCATGCGAACCCTGGCCGGCTGGCCGTCCTCGCTCTTCATCATCGATTGGATATAAAAGCTGTCCGTATATCGGCCCTTGGCATCGAAGACATCGAAGAGCAGGCCTTTCCCTTCCACGACCGTCCATGTTTGAACCCACAACCCACCGTCGACGATGTGGAGGGCATAGATATCCGGCCAGAACTCAGGGGCGGGGGGCTGGCTCCCGCGTGACGCCGAGACCCCGCCGGTTCCGGTCCTTTTTTGCCGGGTATAGGGCCGCCGGAAACGAAGAACCACCGCTTTCTTGTCTCTGACGAAATTCTCGATGAGATACTCAGGCGAGGAATTCACGAAGAGCGAATGGCCATTGAGAGCGACAACTTGAAGCTGGTTCCAGCTCGTTCCGCTGATCGCACCCCCCTCTTGGACTTCCTGGAAAGAACGGATCGGAAATGACCCGATCGTCTCTTGAGAGCTACCGTCTGGGGCGATTTCGATGATATCCCAGGGTATATCTATGAAACCTGTGCCGCCGGAAGGATCGGGCCGGCCCATCCCATACAGGAGAAGGTTCGCCTGATCAGCCCAGATAAACCTCCCGGCGGGGGTGCCGCCGCGGAGCGGGAGTTCCTTAATAAGGTTCCCTTCAAAGTCGAAAATAAGGATCTTCGCCGGATTGCTTCTGAGGTATAACCGGTCTGGGGATACCCAAGTGTCGGTCAGAGACGTCAATTCCCCAGGACCTTGGCCTTTTTTAAAGAGATTCCGGACGAAGCGGCCTTTGGGATCGAACAGGAGGGCCTGCTCTTGGCCGTCCCTGAAGAAAATGTCGCCTCGCGGCGAAACGCGAATTGAGCTGGGGTTCTTGAAGAAGTAGCCCGCTCCTGTATCCTCTATCCGCAATTCCTCTTTCAG
>JBFYNT010000183.1:0-2714 GCA_041304225.1 Candidatus Aminicenantota bacterium | reverse complement strand
CTCAACTCACGATGCTGACGAGCTTGTTCTTCACCGAGATGACCTTTCGCGGCGGCTTGCCCCCGAGGGCCGCCTGGATCTTGGGCAGGGCCAGGGCCGCCGCCTCGAGCTCGGCCTCCGGCAGGTCGGGCACGGCCTCGAACCGGTCCCTGACCTTGCCGTTGATCTGGACGACGACGGTGGCCATCTCGTCGCGGGCCAGGGCCGGATCGTAGGCGGGCCATTCCGAGAGCATGAGCAGGCCCCGGTGGCCCGTCCGCTCCCAGAGCTCCTCGGCCAGGTGGGGGGCGAACGGCGAGAGGAGCCGGATGATGGACTCGAGGGCCAGCCGCAGGGCTTCGCGGCCGGCGGGCGTCCCCTTCAGCGCGTCCCGTTCCTTCCGGGTCAGGTTGTGGAGCTCCATGATGGAGCTGATGGCCGTGTTGAGATGGAAGCGCAGTCCGATGTCCTCGGTCACCTTGCGGATGGTCTGGTGCGTCTTCTTGACCACCTGGAAGGCGGCCTCCCCGGGGGCGGCCGTCCCCGCGGCCTCGCCGGCCGGCGATGCGAAGACGTCCAGGTCCTCGAGAACAAGGGCCCAGACGCGGACGAGGAAGCGGTAGCAGCCCTCGAGCCCCTCCTCGGCCCAGGCGAACTCCTTGTCCGGAGGCGAGGCGAAGAGGATGAACAGGCGCAGCGCATCGACCCCGTAGCGGGCCAGGATCTCGTCGGGGTCGACGATGTTGCCCTTGGACTTGGACATGGCCGAGCCGTCCTTGGTGACCATGCCCTGGGCCAGGTAGTGGGGGAAGGGCTCGGAGATCCCGGTCAGGCCGAAGTCCCGCAGGACCTTGGTGAAGAACCGCGAGTAGATGAGGTGCAGGATGGCGTGCTCGACGCCGCCGATATAGAGGTCGACGGGCAGCCAAGCCTTGGCCGCCTCGGGACGGAAGGGCAGGGCGGTCTCGCGGGGCGAGCAGTAGCGGAAGAAGTACCACGAGGAGTCGACGAAAGTGTCCATGGTGTCCGTCTCGCGGCGGGCCGGGCCGTGGCACTTGGGACAGGTCGTATGAACGAAGCCCTCGTGACGCTCGAGCGGCGAGCCCTCCTCCCCCGTCAGCCGGACGTCGAAGGGCAGCTCGACCGGCAGGTCGGCGTCGGGGACGCCGACGATGCCGCAGGTGTCGCAGTAGATGACGGGGATGGGGGTCCCCCAATAGCGCTGGCGCGAGATGCCCCAGTCGCGAAGCCGGAAGATGGTGCTCCGGCGGCCGAAGCCGGCTTTCTCGGCGAACTCGCCCATCTTCTCCGTGGCCTCGTCGGAGGGCAGGCCCGAGAACGGACCCGAGTTGACCAGGACACCGGCCTCCGTCGTGACCTCGGCCGGCTCTTCGTCGAACCGCTCTCCGGCCTTGTCGGGGAGCGCGATGACCGTCCGGACGGGGATGCCGTAGGACTTGGCGAACTCGAAGTCGCGCTCGTCGTGGGCCGGCACGGCCATGATGGCGCCCGTGCCGTAGTCCATGAGGACGTAATTGGCGATCCAGACCGGGACGCGCTCGCCGGTGAAGGGATTGACGGCTTTTTTCCCAGTGTCGACGCCGTCCTTCTCGGTCTCGCCGATGTCGCGGCGCTTGCGCATCGCGGCGACGGTCCGTTCGACCCAGGCCCCTAACTCCTTCTCCTTCGGGCCGGCGACGAGGTCGGCCACGATCGGATGCTCGGCCGAGACGACCAGGAAGGTCGCCCCGAAGATGGTGTCGAGCCGGGTCGTGAAGACCTCGATCGACTTGGCGCTCCCCTCGAGCCCGAAGCGGACGTGGGCGCCGGTGCTCTTGCCGATCCAGTTCTTCTGCATCTGCAGGACGTGCTCGGGCCACTTCCCGAGCGCGGCGTGGCCGGAGAGGAGCTCGTCGGCGTAGGCGGTGATCTTGAGGAACCACTGCTCCATCTTCTTCTGCGCGACGGGCGTCTCGCAGCGCCAGCACCCGCCGCCGACGACCTGCTCGTTGGCCAGGACCGTATGGCACTGCGAACACCAGTTGACCCAGCTCTCCTTGCGGAAGGCCAGGCCGCGCTCGAGCATGCGCAGGAAGATCCACTGGTTCCACTTGTAGTAATCGGGAAGACAGGTGTTGACCTCGCGGTCCCAGTCGTAGCTGATGCCCATCCGCTTGAGCTGGGCGCGCATGTGGGCGACGTTGTCGAGGGTCCAGGTCCGCGGATGGGTGCCGTGCTTGATGGCGGCGTTCTCGGCCGGCATGCCCAGGGCGTCCCAGCCGATGGGATGGAGGACGTTGGCCCCGGCCATGCGCTTCTGGCGGGCGATGACGTCGCCGATCGAGTAGTTGCGGACGTGGCCCATGTGGATACGGCCGGAGGGATAGGGGTACATCTCGAGGCAGTAGAACTTGGGGCGCGCGGGGTCCTCGACGGCGGCGAAGGCCCGGCCGTCCTCCCAGGCGACCTGCCACTTGCGCTCGATCGCGGCGAAATCGTAGGAATCGGTCATGGCACTGAAATCCTCGGAAGAATGGCTTTTCATCTTAGATTCATTCCCCTGGTAAGTCAAGGAACCCTCGGGGCATGCTGCTCCGTCGGGTCAAGGAGGCTCCTCGGGGATCGTCTCCGCTCGCTGCGGTGATTCTTCACGCCGTTCCGTTCGTCGGTCTCGGCCATCAGGGAGCGGACTATTGGGAGCGACCATCAGAAGTGGGGCGGAGCGACTCGGAGCC
>JBFYNT010000182.1:0-5440 GCA_041304225.1 Candidatus Aminicenantota bacterium | reverse complement strand
TTGAACTCGCCGATCATGCCGGCTCGGATGGGCAGCAGGTCGAAGAAGTAGGTCCGGTCGGCCTCGGTCTCTAGGCAGACGAGCTCGCCCCGGTAGGCGGCGTCGAGCTTGTGGTAGATGTAGCGGAGGTTGGTCGTCTTGCCGCTCAGACCGGGACCGTAGTAAACGATCTTGATGGCGATCGTCTTGGTCGCGTGATTGATGAACGGCATGCGAATCTCAGCCCGGTTTTCAACATAGTATTGCCCAACCGGGCCGACGCGTCAAGTCCGTGAATGCGGGCCCGCCGCTGTGGTAGAATGGCCCCGGAAACGCCCGGAAAGGAAGCCCCATGAAAGACATCCGCAAAAGGATCCGCATCGCCGTCATCGGCGGCAGCCGGCCCGGCCGGCCGGCCGTCGAGGCGGCCTTCGAGGTCGGCCGGCTCATCGCCCGGAGCGGGGCCGTGGTCGTCTGCGGCGGGCTCGGCGGGGTCATGGAAGCGGCCTGCCGGGGCGCCCGCGAGGAGGGCGGCTTGGCCATCGGCATCCTGCCCGGCGCCTCCCCGGCCGACGCCAACCCCTGGGTCGACCTGCCCATCGCGACCGGCCTCGGCTACACCCGCAACGCTCTCGTCGTCATGAACGCGGACGCCGTCATCGCTGTGGACGGCGAGTACGGCACCCTCTCGGAGATCGCCTACGGCAAGATCCACGGCAAGACGGTCGTCGGGCTCGGCACCTGGGAGGTCAAGGGCGTCCGGCCCGCGGCGACCCCCGAGGAGGCGGTCCGCCTGGCCCTCGAAGGCCTGGCCGGCTGAGATGAAGAACTACAAGCTCGTCCTCGGCTACGACGGCACCGACTTCCGGGGCTGGCAGCGCCAACCCGAGGATCGCACGGTCCAGGGCGTTCTCGAGGAGGCGGTCTTCAAGGTCACCCGGAAGAGGACCGTCGTCCACGGCGCCGGCCGGACCGACGCCGGCGTCCACGCCCTGGGCCAGGCGGCCGGTTTCCGCGGCGCGTTCAAGCTCAGCGACGCGGTCCTCCTCCGGGCCCTCAACGCCGTCCTGCCCGAGGACGTGCGGATCTTCTCCCTCGAGCAGGCGCCGCCGGACTTCCACGCCCGCAGGTCCGCCCGGTCTAAACTCTATCGCTACCGCATCGTCATCGCGCCGCAGCCGAGCCCTCTCGACCGCCGCTATGTCCTCCACTGGCCCTATCCCGTCAAGGTCGGCGCCATGCGCGAGGCCGCCCGGCTGTTCGTGCGGACGGCCGATTTCTCGGCTTTTTCCTCGAACAGGGACCGCTCGCCCGTGCGGACCGTCACCCGTTCGGAGCTGCGGCGGTCGGGCGACGAGCTCGTCTACACGATCGAGTCGCGGGGCTTCCTGCGCTACATGGTCCGGACGATCGTCGGCACGCTCCTCGAAGTCGGCCGGGGCCGGATCCGTCCGGCGGACATCGAGGGGATCTTCCGCGGGAAGGACCGCTCGCTCGCCGGGGCGACGGCAGCGGCCAAGGGACTGACGCTCGTCCGCGTCGACTACTGATCGAGGACCAGGCCCATGATGTGGGCGTCCTCGTCCGGATTCGTGTAATAGTGCTTTCGCGTGCCCAGGATATCGAACCCGAGCTTTTTGTAGAGGTTGACCGCCGGCGCGTTCGATTGCCGGACCTCGAGGGTGACAAAGGCCGCCCCGGCGGCCCGGACCTTGGCCAGGGCGAAGCGCATCATGGCCTCGCCGAGTCCTTGGCCCCGGCAATCGGGGTGGACGGCGACGTTGTTGATCTGGACGTCGTCGCGGATCTGCCAGTAGATGATGTAGGCGACGACCCGGGCACCGGCATCCGCGACGACCGGGTTGCGCGCAAAATCGGGGACAACCGTGTTGTCGGCGACGACCCGGACACCTGCTCGCGCACCGTTGGGGACTTGCGGGTTGTCGGCGACAACCCGGACACCTGTACGCGCACCGTTGGGGACTAACGGGTCGGCGGACCGGCGGACGACGACCAGGGGCGAGGAGATCGAGGTGTTCTGGATCTCGCCCCGGAAGGTGTTGTCGCTCCAGGGATTGGAAAAGGACAGGGCCTCGATGGCCCGGACGGCTCCGAGGTCCGACTCCCTCATCCGCCGGACGAAATAACGGTCCTGGCCCTCGATGAGGGTGGTCATTTCTCCTCGGCTTGGGACCGCCGATAATAGATCGGCTCGAGGTCGGCGGCGTCGACGCCCCGGCCTTCCCGGATCAGCGCGGCGCCGAGGCGGGCGACTTCGGCGGCGACGAAGGACGACCGGCGCGGGAAACGGGCCGCGTCCCCGACGCGGGCCAGGAGCATGTCCCGGTAGGGGTCGAGACCGCCGCCGATGAAGGCGATGGCCCGACCGGCCGGGAGCCGGGCGAAGAACGCGTCCGGAGCGTAGGCGCCCTGAGGGACGATCTCGGCCAGCCCGCCGTCCCGGGCTTCGAACAGGGCGGCGTAGATCTCCTCCTTCTTGGCGTCGAGCAGGGGGCAGATCAGATCCGCCGCGCCGCCGGCGAGCTTCGCGGCCAGGGCGGTGAGCGTGGAGACGGGCGCGACGGGCCGGGCCGAGGCGAAGGCCAGGGACTTGACCGCGCCGACCCCGATGCGGATGCCCGTGAACGAGCCGGGCCCGGCGGCCACGGCGAAAGCGTCGACGTCCTTGACGTCGCGGCCGTGGGCGCCGAGCAGGAAATCGATCGACCGGAGCAGGCGGGCCGAGTGGGTCGCGGCCGACTCGACGCAGGCCTCGCCGAGGAGCGTCTCGCCCTCGAGCAGGGCCACGGAGCCGCTGGGCGTCGTCGTGTCGACCGCGAGGATCAGCATGCCAGCCCCGCGCAACTCTGATCGTTCGCGGTCCGAGGCGGCCGCAGATGCGAGGCGTCAAAGGGTGAAGCTGTACTCGGAGTACTGCGAACCCTTTGCAACGAAGCAGATGGGGCCGGATCGGACCGCCCGAAGGGTGAAAACGCCGGTCTTGGCGCTTCTTGTCCGATAGAATAATGCGGCGTTTTCACGAACGTCAGAGTTTGGCGGCGACGGCGCGGCCGACGTCAAGGCTCGAGGACTTGCCGCCCATGTCGTAGGTCCGCGCCTGGCCTTCCCGGATGACCTCGGCGACGGCGGCCTCGATGGCCTCGCCCTTGGCCGTCTCGCCGATCCAGTCGAGCATCATCTTGGCCGCCAGGATCGTGGCGATCGGATTGACTTTGTACATGCCGGAGTATTTCGGCGCCGAGCCGTGGGTCGGCTCGAAAACGCCATATTTGTCGCCGATATTGCCGCTGCAGGCGAAGCCCAGGCCGCCGACGAGCTGGGCGGCCAGGTCCGAGATGATGTCGCCGAACAGATTCTCGGCCACGAGGATGTCGTAGTCGTGGGGGTTCTTGAGGAGCCACATGCAGATGGCGTCGACGTTGGCGTCCCAGAACTTGATGTCGGGGTAGCCCTTGGCGACCTCGCGCGCGGTGTCGAGCATCAGGCCGCCGGTCTCGCGCAGGACGTTGGGTTTTTCGATCAGGGTGACCGACTTGCGGCCGTACTTGCGGGCGAACTCGAAGGCGGCCCGGACGATGCGGGCGCAGGCGGGCTTGGTCATGATACGGGTCGACAGGGCGATCTCGTTGGCGGGGACGTCCTTGAACCGCTTCATCTTGGGGTTGATCAGGAGGGCGTCGCGGACGACCTGGGGCAAGGGGAAGAACTCGACCCCGGCGTACATCCCCTCGGTGTTCTCCCGGAAGATGACCAGGTCGATCCCTTCCTTATAATTCAGGGGATTGCCGGCGTAAGCCTTGCAGGGCCGGAGGTTCTGATAGAGGTCGAACTCCTGGCGCAGTCGGACGATCGGGCTGAAGTAGCTCAGGCCCTTGCCCCGCAGGGACGGGTCGAGCTCGAGGTCGGCGTCCTCCTTGGGCTTCGAGGTGATGGCCCCGAAGAGGCAGGCGTCCGTCTCCCGGAGGAGCTTGAGGGTGCGGTCGGGCAGGGGGTTGCCCTCCCGGCACCAGAAATCCCAGCCGATGTCGCCGTAGATGTACTCGGCGTCGAGGCCGACCTTGTCGAGGACGATCATCGTCGCTTCGACGACGTCCTTGCCCACCCCGTCGCCGGGGAGAATGGCGAGCTTGTACTTGGCCATGGTCACTCCTTTGCGAGCTTGGTCTTGGTGTATTCGAGCAAGCCGCCGGCCTCGATGATGCCGATGACGGAATCGGGCAGAGGCAGGAAGCGGAAGGTGCCCCGGACGGAGCGGATCTCGCCCCGGGTGAAATCGACCTCGGCCGCGTCGCCCGTCCGCAGGGCGTCGACGGCCGCGTCGCACTGCAGGACGGCCAGGCCGAGGTTGATGGCGTTGCGGAAGTAGATGCGGGCGAAGGACCGGGCCACCACGGCCTGGATCCCGGCCGCCTTGAGGCAGGCCGCGGCCTGCTCGCGCGACGAGCCGCAGCCGAAGTTCTTGCCGGCCACGACGAGGTCGCCCGGCCTGACGCCGGCGGCGAAGGCCGGGTCGAGGTCCTCCATGGCGTGCTTGGCCATCTCCTCCGGGGTCATGATCTGGTAGGTGTAGCGCCCGGGGAAGATGACGTCGGTGTTGACGTTGTCGCCGTATGCCCAGACCTTGCCTTGGCTCATGAGAACTCCCTCGGGTCGGTGATGGCGCCGGTGACCGCCGTGGCCGCCGCCGTGGCCGGCGAGGCCAGGTAGATCTCCGAGTCGCGGTGGCCCATGCGGCCCTGGAAGTTGCGGTTCGATGTGCTCAGGCAGGCCTCGCCGGCGGCCATGAGGCCCTCGTGGGCACCGAGACAGGGCCCGCAGCCCGAGTTGAGGACGACGCAGCCGGCTTCGACGAGCGCGGCCAGGGCGCCGGAGGCGAGCGCTTCCCGGTAGACCTGCCAGGAGGCCGGGATGACCAGGACGCGGACGCGCGGATGGACCTTGCGGCCCCCGAGGATAGCGGCGGCCGCCTCGAGGTCCTCCAGCCGCCCGTTGGTGCAGGTGCCGATGAGGACCTGGTCGATGGGCTTGCCCGCGACCGCGGTGACCGGCTTGACGTTGTCGACCGTGTGGGGGCAGGCGACCTGGGGCTCGAGCGCGCCGAGGTCGTAGGCCAGGACCGATTCGTAGCAGGCGTCGGGGTCCGAGACGGCAGCGGTGAACGGCCCGCGGGCCCGGCCCTCGAGCCATTTCAAGACCTTGCCGTCCGGGGCGAAATAGCCGTTCTTGGCCCCCATCTCGGCCGACATATTGGCCAGGGTCAAACGGGAGCCGACGCTGAAGTCGCCGGCCGCGGGGCCGGCGAACTCGACGGCCTTGTAATTGGCCATCTCGGCGCCGTGGTCGCCGATGAGCTTCAGGCTGAGGTCCTTGGCGAAGACGCCCGGGCGCATCCGTCCCGAAAGGTCGACGCGCATGGTCTCCGGGACGCGGAGCCAGATCT
>JBFYNT010000181.1:0-4594 GCA_041304225.1 Candidatus Aminicenantota bacterium | reverse complement strand
GGCCAGGGCCGGCTTCATCAGCAGGGCGGCCTTGTCGGCTGACCGGCCCTTGAGGACGAGCCAGGCGGCGATGGCCAGGGCCACGAGCGCGCCGGTCATCCAGCCGCCGAGGATGGTGTGGACGTAGCGGACGACGGTCGACGGGTTGAAGGCGGCCTTGAGGAAATCGTCGAGCACGGCCCGCCCGCCCTCCATCCGGAAACCGGCCGGGGTCTGCATCCAGGAGTTGGCGATGAGGATCCACAGCCCGGAGAGGTGGGCCCCGAGGAAGACGAGAAAGGCCGAGAGCCGGTAGGTCTTCGGCCTGACCCGGTCGCGCCCGAAGACGAGGATGCCCAGGAACACGGATTCGAGGAAGAAGGAGAAGACGGCCTCGGCGGCCAGGGGCGCCCCGAAGATGTCGCCGACCGCGCGCGAATAGGCCGCCCAGTTGTTGCCGAAGGCGAATTCGAGCGAGATGCCGGTGGCGACGCCCATGACGAAGACGGTCCCCAGGACCTTGACGAGGTAGGCCGAGAGCTTCTTGTAGGCCTCGTTCTTCGTCCGCAGGTAGAGCGTCTCGAGGACGAGGACGACGAAGGACAGTCCCAGGGTCGTCGGCGGGAACAGGAAGTGGAATCCGGCGATGAATCCGAATTGGAGTCGGGCGAGGAATACGGCGTCCATGGTCTCCCTCCTTGTCCGGCGGGCGCAATATATGCCAGGCCCGGGACGGTGTCAACGGCGCCGGCGGGGCGTTGCCTGAGGGCCCGGACCGTGCTACCATGGGTGCTTCCCGGGAGCTTCCCTTTCATGTCCCACGAAGACAAGTCGGCCATCGACCTGACGCGGAGCGAGAAGCAGCGGGCCGCTTTCAATTCCGTGCTGGCCGCCCTGGGCCTGACCGGCATGAAGCTCGTCGTCGGCGTCCTCAGCGGCTCCCTCGGCATCCTGGCCGAGGCGGCCCACTCGGGGCTCGACCTGGTCGCCGCGCTGGTGACGCTCATCGCCGTCAGCGTCTCGGACCGGCCGGCGGACGAGGCGCATCCGTACGGTCACGGCAAGGTCGAGAACGTCTCGGCCCTCATCGAAACCCTGTTGCTCTTCGTCACCTGCGCCTGGATCATCTACGAAGCCGTCCGCCGGATCTTTTTCCGTGACGTCCTCGTGGAACCCAGCGTATGGGCCTTTCTTGTCGTCATCGTCTCGATCGGGATCGACGTCAGCCGGTCCCGCATGCTCAGCCGGGCCGCCAAGAAACACCGTAGCCAGGCCCTCGAGGCCGACGCCCTGCACTTCTCGACGGACGTCTGGAGCTCGGCCGTCGTCCTCGGCGGCCTGGCGCTGGTCCTCGTCGGGCGGAAGTTCTTCCCCGGCCAGTCGGCCTTCCTCAACCGGGCCGACGCCGTGGCCGCCCTGGCCGTCGCTTTCATCGTCCTCTTCGTCAGCTACCGGCTGGGCAAGCGGACGATCGACGTCCTCCTCGACCGGGCCCCGGAGGGCCTGAAGGGGACGATCGCCGCCGCGGCCGCCGAGATCGAAGGCGTCATCAGCGCGGGCCAGGTCCGCCTCCGCCAGTCGGGGCCCCGGACCTTCGTCGACATGACCATCGAGGTCGACCGCAACCTGACCCTCGAGCGGACCCACGCCATCGCCGAGAGCGTCGAGGCCCGCATCCAGGCCCTCGTGCCGGGCGCCGACGTGGTCATCCACACCGACCCGAGGGAGAGCGAGAGGGAGACGATGGCCCGCCGCATCCGGGCCATCGCCGACCGCAACCAGATCCCGGTCCACAACATCAGCGTCCACGAGGACGGCGGCGACGTCCACGTCGACCTCCACATCGAGGTCGACGACCACCTCCTCCTCCACCAGGCCCACGACCTGGCCAACCACATCGAGGAGGACCTGCGGGCCGAGATCCCGCGCCTGGCGCGCGTCAACACCCACATCGAATCGCGCGGCACGGGCGTCGGGAGCGGCCGGGACGTCACGGCCGAAGAAGGCGCGGTCGTCGCGCGGGTCAAGGCGATCTCGGACGGCATCGCCGGGCGGGAGTGCTGCCACAACATCCTCGTGAGGCGCCAGGGCGACCGGCTCGCCGTCTCCCTGCACTGCGGCTTCGACCGGAACCTGCCCGTCATCGAGGCCCACCGGATGTCGTCGCGGATCGAAGAAGCGCTCAAGCGGGACAATCCGGCGATCGACCAGGTCCTGGTCCACACCGAGCCGGAGCTCAGGCGCGATGGGACACGATAGGGCCCCGGCGACGCCGGCGGTCCGGGCCCTTCGGCAGGCCGGCGTCGCCTTCACCGAGCATCCCTACACCTACACCGAGCATGGGGGGACCGCGGCGTTCGCGGCCCAGGCCGGAGTCGACGAGCACGCGGTCGTGAAGACGCTGATCATGGAGGACGACGCCAGGAAACCGCTCGTCGTCCTTATGCACGGCGACCGGGAGGTGTCGACGAAAGAATTGGCCCGCGTCCTCGGCGTCAAGTCCGTCCATCCGTGCGCGCCCGACGACGCCGAGCGGCACTCCGGCTATCTGGTCGGAGGCACCTCGCCTTTCGGCCTGCGCAAGCCGATGCCGGTCTACGTCGAGGCCTCGATCCTGGAACTCCCCGGGATCTACATCAACGGCGGCAAGCGCGGGTTCATCGTCGGCCTCGAACCGAAGGAGCTCGTCCGCCTCCTCGAGCCGACGCCCGTCCGCGTCGCGACTGCCTGAAACAGTATCAAGTGGGGATCGTAAATCCAATAATTTGAATATGTTGAGAAGAAAATGTATATATAACTTGACAAATAATATAGTATTACATACATTATGTAATGTAAAAATTACATCAAGGCCTTTGTTGGCCGGGAGGAAGATCGAATGAACACGATCGAGAAGCTGACTCGGATGCGAAGACGGATCCTCTGGATCGTCCTGGCCGGCACAGCGGCCGCGACGGTCCTGCTTCTCAGTCCCATCGTCCTGCCGGGTCTGCGGACACGGTGGCTGGACCTCGACAGGTCACCCGATCCGATCTGGTATGGCGCCTTTGTCGTCTGGGCCCTGACCGTCGCGGTCTTCGCCGTCACGTTCCTCCTCTATAAAAGGAAAGCGCGGAAGGACCCCGGGTCGAAGGCCGCGGTCGATGACGAGCGCATCCGAACGGACTGGCTGCGCGCGTATCGCATCGCTTTTCTGACCGTCACCGGTCTGGCCGTGGTCCTGAAGCTCTTCGATGTGGTCTATGCGTTCCGGCTGATCAGGGCCTTCCTGCTGCCCGACCGTACCTGGCTCATCCTCGCCGGGGCCGTTCTGTCCCTCGTGGGCTCATTCCTCTACTTCAGCCGGGAGACGGGCGATGAGTGAGGAGACCCTGCGCAACAACATGAAGGTCCTGCGGGCCAAGGCCGACCTGACCCAGGAACAGCTGGCCGAAAGGGTCCTGGTGACGAGGGCGACCATCAACTTCGTCGAGCGTGGGAAATGGGTCCCCTCGGCGGTCCTGGCGATGAGGATCGCCAGGGTCTTCCGGGTCCCGTTCGAGGAGGTCTTCTATCTCGAATGACCGGCCCGGTCAGACGAGGATCTCGCCGGCGATGACCGTCACGGCTTTTCCGGCGATCTTGACGCGGTCCCCGTCGAGCCGCAGGCGAAGGACGCCGCCGCGGGCCGAGGCCTGGAAGGCCGTGAAGGACGTTTTCCCCAGCTTCTTCGCCCAATAGGGAGCGAGCACGGTGTGCGAGGATCCCGTCACGGGGTCTTCGTCGACGCCCACGGCCGGGGCGAAGAAGCGCGAGACGAAATCGTAGCGTTTGTCGGAGGACCGGCAGGTGACGATGACCCCTCGGGCGGGTAGCGAACGGAGGGTCGCGAAGTCCGGTGCGATCGACCGGACCGTCGCTTCGTCGGAGGCCTCGAAGAGGACATCCTCGGCGCTCATGGCGATGGCGACGGGCCTGATGCCCAGGGCGCCGACGACGGCCTCGGCCCAGGGCGGCGGCTCGGGAAGCGGAGGACGCGCCGGAAAGTCGAGCTCGATCAGGCCGCCGTCACGCCGGGCCGTCAGCAGCCCGCTCAACGTCTGGAACCGCGCCTCGCGGTCCGGGGCCAGGAGCCCGCTTTCCCAAAGGACGTGGGCCGTCGCCAGGGTGGCGTGGCCGCAGAGCCTGACCTCGACCTTGGGCGTGAACCAGCGCAGGCGGAAGCCGTCGCCTTCGGCCAGCGGGAAGGCCGTTTCGGCCAGGTTCATCTCGGCGGCCACGCTCTGCATCCAGGACGGCTCGGCCGGCCCCCGGAGAAGGCACACGCCGGCCGGATTGCCTTTGAACGGCGCCTCCGCGAAGGCGTCGACCTGGAATATCGGGATGGCCATGGTATCCTCCTTCAAAGCGCGGACCGGCCCTAGGATAACATAATTCCTTTGCCATCCCCCTCCCGCGTCGCTTATGATGGCCGGGAGGTGCCCCGTGGACGATAAAGCGAACCCGACCCCGTACGATTCCCCCGAACTCTACGACCTGCTCTTCGATTCGCTCGATTTCGATGTCGCCTACTGGCTCGGCGCCGCGCGCGAGGCCGGAGGCCCGGTGCTCGAGGCCGCCTGCGGCACGGGCCGGC